>CAZQAI010000049.1:0-9100 GCA_964591305.1 uncultured Clostridium sp. | reverse complement strand
GTACTCGTACAATCCATTTCCATTCCACACCCAGTGGTCGGTCACGGCCAGCATGTCATACCCTGCTTCCGCATATAAGGCCAGCACTTTCTCGTAGGGCAGGTGCCCGTCGGTACGGTCTGTGTGTGTATGGAGTCCGATCTTATATCTGCGTATACCCATTATATCAGTGAACATATTTGACTGATTCCTCTCTTTCGGTGTATCTGCATGTGCATATCAGACAAGTCTGTGGTGGGATGCCTTGGCTTGCCGTTGTGTCATGCTGAACTGTTATGCTTTATCGGTGTATTATAACATAAAATCATATGCATGGCAATAGATCATGAAAAAATAACATCTGTTCTTTTGTTCTCTTGCACAAAAACAAGGCGTGATATTTGTGAACTATTTTTCCCAGTACAACACAGATTTGTCACACTTATATGGTAAAATGAAATCAAATTATCGAAGAGTTGAGAAACAGATGCCGGTACCCATCACACAGAATGGAGGTGCTCCCATGCGTTATCCCCGCCTTGCCCGCTTCAAGCGAAATGTATCGGCCGCTGGGTCTGCTCTTGCGGCCACTTTCCGTCGGAAAAATCTCAAAAATGCTTTTCGCAGTGTGACCTTCAACCATCGGGAGTACCTTTGCTTTTATCTGGCGCTACTGTTGATACAGACAGGCTTTTGCGCTGTCATCCTTTGTCATGATGCAGATCTGCACCATGCCAGAGATGAAATACTCAAACATTACGATTACCATTTCGAGATCGCCTGCCTGGACAACGACCAGATGAGCAATCTGAATAATGAATTTCTGATCGCTTTGGAACGGGAGGATCCATATCTCGCAAAAGTCTGGTATACGTCCGAGACAGATGGCAGTTATACTTTTTTTGTAACGGTTGCTGACGGGCAGAAACCGGAGGATGCCCTGTCCCATGTCCGACACACCCTCCTTTCCAAAATCACATCAGGGTATGATGTTCGTACCTCTCCTTTATACGAATATGATATGACCTACAGGACACCCTACATGGCTGCCTTTTGGGGGACTGCACTTGCATGGCTTGTCCTGTCCATGGCTGTACTGGTGGTGCTGTACCTCATCCGGTTGGATCACTTCCGGTTTACGTATGGCATATACATGACCTGCGGCGCTGACTTTCCTATGCTGTATGCGGCAGCGGCGGGAGAGATGCTGGCCATTTCGGCCCTGACCCTGTTGCCGTCCGTACTGCTTGGAGTAGGTGTCATGGCTATGATTTGTCTTCCCCGGGGTGTCAACCCGGCTCTGTCCCTGCGTACGGTATTCCTTATCCCTGCTCATACCGTGTTGGTTCCCCTGCTGGCGGTCTTTATTCCTATGCGAATTTTATCCCGCAAGACACCGATGCAGCTTCTGGCCGCCAAGGACACCAGCAGTCTGGTTACCTCGCCTACCCGTTCCTTCCGGCTCTTTGGAGCGTCCTTTCCGGGCAGATATGAGTTGTGTACCTTCTGGCGAATGAGAAAATACTATGCCCGCCTGGTGTTCTCGGCGGTGCTGTTTGCCGCTCTGTTCGTATCCGGGCTGTATGTAGCGGATCTTCAGGCATATAAATCGGCAACGCCTGCATACGAGTATGTCATCACCTACACGCCGATTGATGCTGCGGTTCATGATGTGTCCGTAGAAACAGGGGAAGAGGGGGGTGTTTCCCGTCCGGATGTGTCAGCGGAGGAAGCGAACGACGTGAGGACCGATGCGGATTACTTTCTCCTGGAAGTGAATGCTGTGCCGGGCGTAAGCTACACCTGGTGGCAAACCTGTATGTCAGCGGGGGAGCGGCAGGACCACTTGCTGATTCAGCCGTCACAATTGGCGTTTAACAGCAGCAAAAATACCGTCATCAGCGAGGAATGCGCGTCACAGGGATACAAATATGCTACAAGGGATTATGACTATACTGCCGTTGATCAAACATACCTTTCCATGCTGACAGAGAACGGATTGTGCACGGTGGAAGGCGATCCTTATGCCGTATTGACAGATGACAAGCAGGTCATTCTGACAGAAGATGTGTACAATCAGCAGGTCTTCCACTTCTCTCCAGGAGATAAAATCATGGTGGCCAGGTTCCAAAGAGCCATGAAGGAATGTGACATGGTGCTCAATCCACAGGAGCTTTTGCGTTGGCAGATTGATTCATGCCAATTCCTGTATGAGGAATATACAGTCTGCGCTGTGATACGTGGGTTATCGGCTGAAAATCATATCACCTTGGGGGTCAGTTTTGAAGAATTTGCCGATTTGACCGGAGCTCCGGCTCTGCGGGATGAGTTTCATGTGTATATGCAAAACGGCACGAATCCTGAAACTGTCCGGGAGGCCGAGGCGGGTATCCGGCAGGCTGTTTCCTGTTTTTCGGGATGGACTGTGGCTCCTACCGGATATTATTTTGAATCGTATGTAAAATCTTCAAGAAATCAATCGGGGTTGACAATCGCTCTTGCAGCCCTTTTGCTGATCATCTCTCCTGTGGTTTGGCTGTTTTCGCAGATCATGTTTTACCGCAAGCGGCGGGGTGAGCTGGACATGCTTTACGCCCTGGGTGCACCTCACGCTGCTTTTCCCACCATGCATCGCATGGCGGGAGGCGTACTGTCTGCCTTAGCATTCCTTATCACAGTGGGGCTGTCCTGTCTGTTTAACTGGGTGGTTTACATCCTTGTAACTGTCATCCTGCCTCAGATGGGCGTAATGGATGTCATTCACTACAGGTATACCCTGTCCATCCCTGCTTTGATTGCCTGTGTGGCGATATCTGTTTCATGCGGTCTGCTGTCTTGTGAGATACCATGGCGTCTGTACCGCCGTCAGGGCTACGGGCAGAGACAGGATTATTGATGTACGAGGGGAGTGACGTTCATGTTTGATAAGTATGGCGAACCGATCAATCAGCCGGATGACTCTGCGACAGCGGCTGGACTTGGCATGGATTCGGAACGCGTGATCCTGGAAGCAACGGACCTTGTGAGACAGTATACACAGTCGGACGAGGTGATCACGGCAGTCAGCCGGGTGAACATGAAGGTGCGTGAAGGAGAATTTGTGGCCATTGTGGGCCCGTCCGGATCTGGAAAATCTACCCTGCTGCATATGCTGGCCGGGCTAGATCGACCCAATGCCGGTACCATTCGTGTGCGGGGACAGGATATCACTGCCATGGATCAGGACGAGCTGGGGCGCTTCCGGGGGAATTATCTCGGCATGATCTTTCAGGGTCACAATCTGATCCCGCAGTTTACTGCGTTGGAGAACATTCTGATTCCCACCCTGATGTGCCGCAAGCCGGACGCCGCCTATGAGGAGAACCTCAAGAAGCTGGTGGTGTCTTTGGATATTGCCGACCGATTGCACCATCTTCCAAGCGAACTGTCCGGCGGACAGCAACAGCGTGTCGCCATTGCCAGGGCGTTGATCAATATGCCTCACGTCGTGTTTGCCGATGAGCCCACGGGCAATCTGGATAAAGCCAATGCAGATGAGGTGCTGAAGCTGCTTCTGGAGACCAAGACGCTTATCGGGCAGACCTTGGTCATGGTAACACATGACATGTCGATTGCCGGACGGGCTGACCGGGTCTTACGTATGGATGACGGAAGGATAAGCCAGATCAAGGTGTAGAAGCCCATAAAAAACAACATACCATAAAAACCGCACAGCCTGTTGCAAATACGTCAAAAATATGGTATAATATGCTGTGATAAAGTGCCAGCTTGCCGAATGAACAGAAAGGATCATATATATGGATGCTTCGGATATAAAAATAAGTCACGCACCCCTTTTACCTGTGCGTGACATGATCACAGCTCTGGAGGCCGGCCAGCTTGACGATGTGCTGGAGACGCTGGGAGGGATCGGCGGTGCAGTGGCGCAAAGGGCACGCTGTATATCTCTCGCCCGCCGTTTTGCCGATCGTTGGGGCGACCTCCGTCCGGCCGCGCTTTTTACTGTTTCCGGGCGCAGCGAGTTGTCGGGTAACCACACCGACCATAACCGCGGCTGCGTGATAGCCTGCTCTATCAGTCTGGACATGCTGGGTGTTGCCTCCCCGCGGGAGGATGGCATCATCTGTCTTGACAGTGCGGGCTTCGGGGAGGATGTTGTCAATCCTACCGGGTATGGTAAGCCGGATTCCGACAGATTCGGGACCTCGTCCTCCCTGATTGCCGGCGTGTGTGCCGGCCTTGTCAGGGAAGGATATAGAGTGGGCGGATTTGACGCTTGCGTAACCTCTGACGTGCTCAAGGGATCCGGGCTTTCCTCATCCGCTGCTTTTGAAGATATGGTGGGGCTGATTGAATCCCACCTTTGGAACCAAGGACGAGTGGATGCGGTAACTTTAGCCGGAATCGCACAGTACGCAGAGAACGTATTCTTTGGTAAACCGTGTGGACTCATGGATCAGCTTGCCTGTGCCATGGGCGGTATTGTGGCCATCGATTTTGCCAATCCGGATCAACCCTTTATTCAGCCTATCCCCTTTGATATGACCGCCGCCGGGTATCACCTGTGTATTGTGAACACCGGTGGGAATCACGCCGACCTGACGGATGAGTATGCCGCTGTCCCCCGGGAGATGAAGGATGTGGCTTCGGCTTTCGGTTGCGATGTGCTGCGTCAGGTGCCGCAGGAAACAGTGTTGTCTGCTATACCCACCCTGCGGGAGCGTCTGGGCGACAGAGCCGTGCTACGCGCCTTACATTTTTATGGGGAGAACAACAGGGTTGCAGCCCAGAAGGCAGCCCTGCTGGAGGCTTACCAGGCTTCTGATTCCGATGCCAGAGACGCCGCTCTTGCTCGTTTCTTTGATGATGTGAAGGCTTCGGGGCGTTCCTCGTTCTGCTATCTTCAGAATGTATATACCGTAAAGAATGTGAGGGATCAGAGCTTGTCGTTGGCTCTTTGCCTGTGCGAGAGTATTCTTGGCGACAAACTGGCTGCTTGGCGCGTACACGGAGGTGGATTTGCCGGGACTGTGCAGGCCTGGGTACCAACCGAAGAGGTGTCCGCATTTCGAACTCTGATGGACGGTGTATTCGGTCGGGGTGCCACCGTTGATCTCCGTGTCCGTGCGGTAGGTGCGGCAAGAATCCTCTGAGGTGGAGTTATATATGAAAAAGTTGAACAACCTGACACCGACTCCCAAAAAGCCAGTCGGTAAACAAACCAAACGACGGATGATCTCCGTTATCGGGCTGACGCTCATCCTGATGCTGATTTACTTTGGCGTGTCTTCCCTGGCGGACAGCGGGCATATTCCTGTGATCTGCGGGGAAGTCTGCATGGCCGTGTACATGGTTACCTTTGCAGGCTTGCTTGTGGGCTACCTGATATACAATCGTGCCTTTATCCATAAGGATGTGACCGCCGATATGCTTCCCGATGACTGGAGCCAGGAAAAGAAGAACGACTTTGTGGAGCAAAATCGGCTCCGGGAAGAAAAATCCCGCTGGTTGTTGACTTTTATCATTCCGTTTGTCTTTGTCTTCCTGGCAGAGGCGATGTATCTTTTCCTGTGGCTTGACAATCTGGATCAATTCTTTCAATAAAATCCGACCAACGAGGTATTCATGTCCTACCGTTTTTGTACTTTATATTCCGGCTCTACCGGCAATGCCGCTTATCTGGAGACACCCGGTGCGCGCATTCTGATCGATGCTGGCAAGTGCGCCCGCACACTGCGGGCGTCTCTGGCTTCCATTGGCGTCCCGGTGGACTCCCTGGACGCCATACTGATTACACATGACCACAGCGACCATGTGTCGGCTCTGGAGGTGCTGACCAAACGGCACCACATACCGGTACATATGCTGTATCGATCCGCCTTGCGGTATCAACAAACAAAACCTGAGGCCCTCTGTGCCTGTCTGTATCTGCATAAGGATGCGGACTATTCGCTGGACATCGGCGACGTGACGGTAACAGCTTTCCCTACTCCACACGACAGCCGGGCTTCGGTGGGGTACCGTTTTGTATACCATGCCAACAAGGCAGGAGAGGAACAGGACATATGCCTCGGATATGCCACAGATATCGGATGCATCACTGAGCCGATTCGAGAAAACCTGCTGGGATGTGAGGCAGTGGTACTGGAATCCAACCACGATCCGGACATGTTGGCAGATGGCCCTTACCCATATGAGCTCAAGGTTCGTATCCGTTCCAAAAGAGGACATCTGTCCAACCGGGAGTGTGCGGGCTTTGCAGTGGAACTGGCTGAGAGCGGCACACACCATTTGCTCCTGGCTCATCTGAGTGAGCAGAACAATCGGCCAGACCTTGCATATGATGAAACCGCTTCTTCGCTCTATGGTATGGGGGTTGAAGTTAAGGTGGCCTCGCCCGACGAGGTGACCATGCTGGTGGGGGAGGCGGAACATCCGATCCCGCATGCTAACACCTCTGTGAACAGGACAACGCCGATCGTGGAGGTAAAGCCTGTATGATGCCGACCCATGTGTATGTGATGGCAGTAGGCAGTCTGAAGGAATCCTATCTGAGAGAGGCCGCAGCTGAATACCGCAAGCGTTTAGGCGGCTTTTGCCGGGTACAGGAAGCAGAATTGAAAGAGGCCCGCCTGCCGGAAAATCCGTCCGATGCCGAGGTGAGAGCCGCTCTGTCAATCGAGGCAAAGGCAATTCTGGCTGCCATCCCACACCGTTCTTATACCATTGCCTTGTGCGTGGAAGGGGAACGGTTCTCTTCTGTAGCGCTGACCCGGAGGTTTGAGCAAGCCTGTCACACCTGTGATACATTATGCTTCGTCATTGGCTCCTCCTACGGTTTACATCCCGATGTCAAGGCAGCTGCCGGCTTGCGTCTTTCGGTGTCTGATTTGACCTTTCCTCACCAGCTCATGCGGGTGATGCTGTATGAAGCTGTTTATCGCTGCTACCAGATTGATAGGAGGACCCGGTACCACAAGGCCATCTCTGATGATGCGGATGCGTACCGTTGACGCCGCCTTTTGCTGTTCCGCCTGCCCTGATCGTGGTTTGCTCTTTCTGCATTTTGCTCACTCTTTCGTCTGCTTTCGCATATCCTGCCTGTGAGCGGACAGGTGCCGCTTGCGGCTGTGTCCGTGTATGCGGAAAGGAGCAAGACACATATGTCAGGTATGACAATACCCATCAACCAACAACAGCGGCTCCGCGTTCATACGCCTGGAGCCGATACCCTTTTTATGGGAATACAAAGGAACACTATGTCTGCGGACATGATGTCCAAAAACCTTTTGTCGGAATACAGCTTATCCTCAAATCACATGTCGGTGGACTGTATGTCCTGCCAAAGTCCGGAGACGCTGACAGCTCGCAAAACGGCAAGGGTAGGCGTCATAGGCGGTGACGCACGGCAGGTAACAATGGTGCGGTCGTTGAGCCAAGCGGGGTACAGACTCTCGGTTGTCGGTCTTGGCAATGCAACCGGGCTTCCCGAGGGAGTACGGATTTGCGGAGGGCTGTCGAAGCTCTTTGAGGACGCGAAAACACCGGCCCCGGAATGTCCAAAGGGGGGCGGCGGATGTCGCAGCTTTCTCATTCTCCCCCTGCCTGCCAGTAAGGATGGGGATACCGTCTTTTGCCCGCTGGACCCGGATATCCGTATCTCTCTTTCTGATGTGGCTCGGATGATGAACTGCAATCCCGGACTGACTCTCCTCGGCGGGTGTCTGCCCCGGGATTTCCTGCGTGTGCTGGACAGCGAAGGACTGTCATCGCGTGTGGTGGATTACTATGACCGGGAAGAACTGCAGATCCGCAATGCCCGTATCACGGCTGAAGGGGCGGTGATGATGGCCATGGAGCTCACTGACACGGCACTTCTTGGAAGTCGGGCTGCTGTGCTGGGTTATGGGCGCATTGGGCAATTCTTATCCCGTATTCTTCTGTCGCTGGGGGTTCATGTGACGGTATGTGCCAGACGAGCAGAAAGCCTGACCCATGCCGAGGGAGATGGCTGCGACACCTTACAGCTGGCAGAGGGGAGCCGGAGCCTGCACCATATATGCAGCGGATATGATGTCATTTATAATACTGTGCCCGTCCCACTTATAGGAAGAAGCATGCTGGAGGACATGGACGATCATACGCTGATTCTTGATCTTGCTTCCGCACCCGGAGGTGTGGATCCCGAGGCCGCGCGGGTACTGCTGGAACAGAACAGGCTGAGTGGCCCCCGCCTGGTACGCGCTCCGTCTCTCCCGGGAAAGTATGCCCCGGAAACCGCAGGAAGAATCATCGCAGATACGGTACTGAATCAGCTGGAGGAAAGGGGGAGGGACACATGATAGGCTTTGCTTTTTGCGGCTCCTTTTGTACCCATGCCGCTGCCTTACACAGTATGCAAACCCTGAAAGAAGAGGGATATGAGATCCTGCCTATTATGAGCCAGACTGTTTATCATACCGATACCCGTTTTGGTACAGCCGCTCAGCTGTGTCAATCGGTGGAAGCAGCCTGTGGCCGGGGCATCATCCATACCATACCGGATGCAGAACCGCTGGGACCCAGGACGGCTCTAGATGCGCTCTGCATTTGCCCCTGCACAGGGAATACTCTGGCCAAACTGGCGTGTGGCATCACGGATACGCCCGTTTGTATGGCCGCCAAGGCCCATCTGCGTTCTGATCGTCCGCTGGTAATCGCCTTGGCCAGTAATGATGCCATGTCCGCCAATTTGTCCAACATCGGGTCATTGCTTAACAGAAAACAGGTGTGGTTTGTGCCTATGAGGCAGGATGATCCACACAAGAAACCGCATTCACTGGTGGCGGATTTTACTCTGGTACCGGAGGTATTGGCAGCTGCCATGCAAGGTAAGCAGATACGCCCCCTGTTTCTATAAGATTGTCTCACCTCTACCATCATGTATACACCTTTGCTTTTTCAGACCGTCAGACAACGCTTCGAACATGAATTGATGCCCATTTGAATGATTTGGAAGGCCCGGAGGCTTCTTTCAAGAAGCCTCCGGGCATGATCCCGCTCCCCAGTTGAACTGCAACGGGTGGTGGTTACAGTTCAGCCACCCTCTATAGTACGCTCCCTTTTCCACTGTAGAGTGGGG
>CAZQAI010000048.1:0-9184 GCA_964591305.1 uncultured Clostridium sp. | reverse complement strand
CCGGAGCCGACCCCGACACAGTCATGCAGGAACTGACCAAGTATGACCTGGTGCCGGATGCATGGGGTGGAGACGTCATCTGCGTACCGGTCTCTGCCCTGACCCACATGGGGATTGACGAGCTGCTGGAGAACGTTTTGCTGGTAGCCGATCTCAAGGAACTCAAGGCCAACCCCAACCGGCGTGCCAAGGGCATCGTCATTGAGGCCAAGCTGGACAAGGGCAAGGGCCCTGCGGCCACCGTTCTGGTGCAGAACGGCACACTCCATCCCGGCGACATTGTCATCGCCGGTACTTCGGTGGGCCGTGTCCGCAGTATGACAGACCACACCGGACGCTCGGTCAAGGTGGCCGGGCCCTCGGTACCGGTCGAGATCACCGGTCTTGCCGATGTGCCGGAGGCAGGCGACGAGTTTGAGGCTGTGGTGGACGAACGCATGGCCCGTGAGCTGGCCGACCGTCGCCGCACTAAGGCCAAGGAGGAAGCCTTCAAGGCCAACGCCCGGGCCAACCTCAATACCCTGTTCGAGCAGATGAACGCCGGTGTCAAGGATCTAAACATCATTGTCAAGGCAGACGTGGACGGCACGGTGGAGGCAGTCAAGTCCTCCCTGCAGAAGCTGTCCAACGAGAAAGTGCGGGTGCAGGTCATTCACTCTGCCTGCGGCGGCATCACCGAAGGCGATGTGACCTTTGCCGCCGCCTCCAATGCCATCATCGTAGGCTTCAATGTCCGTCCCGACAAGCAGGCGCTGGACAGCGCCGAACGTCAGGGGGTGGAGATTCGCACCTACCGTGTCATTTACGAATGCATTGAAGAGATCGAGGCCGCTATGAAGGGCATGCTGGCGCCCAAGTATCGGGAGAACCTGCTGGGTCATGCCGAGGTGCGCCAGACCATCCGTGTGCCCAATGTAGGCACCATTGCCGGGTCCTATATCACGGACGGCAAGGTAACCCGGAACGCCCAGATTCGGGTGGTTCGTGACGGTGTGGTCATCTTTGAAGACAAGATCTCCTCCCTGCGCCGCTTCAAGGACGATGTCCGTGAGGTGGCCGAGGGGTATGAGTGCGGCATCGGACTTGATCGGTTTAACGACATCAAGGAGGGCGATGTGCTGGAAGCCTTCGTCATGGAGGAAGTTCCGCAATAAGCCTGTCATAAGAAAGCAGAGGGGGGTGCCGGGCTTGCGTACCTGTCAGGCTCCGGGCCCCCATAGAAAGGGGAACGCATATGTCGGAAGATAAATCTGCCGCCCCGGACGGGCCTGACAGGGAGCGGCTGAGCCAAGAGATCAGCCGTCTCCGGACGCTCCTTGAGGGGGCCCGGCGCACGGTTTTCTTCGGCGGGGCCGGGGTATCCACCGAGAGCGGCATTCCCGACTTCCGCAGTGTGGACGGCCTGTACAGCCAGAGATGGGATTGGCCCCCCGAGACCATCCTCTCGCACACCTTTTTTACCCGCCGACCGGAGGAATTTTTCCGGTTTTACCGGGAGAAATTGATTTTTGATCCCCGTGTTGTCCGCCCCAACCGGGCGCACCTGGCGCTGGCCGCCCTAGAGGCCCGGGGCCGGATGGAGGGGTGCGGCGTGGTGACGCAGAACATTGACGGTCTGCACACGGCCGCCGGTTCCCGGCAGGTATTTGAGCTGCATGGTTCCATCCATCGCAATCGGTGCATGCAATGCGGACGCGCCCACCCCCTGTCGGCCGTCGCCGGGAGCCATGGCAGTAGCCGTGGCAGTAGCCGTGGCATCCCCACCTGCCCTTGCGGCGGCATCATCAAGCCGGATGTGGTGCTCTACGAGGAGCCGTTGGACGAGGCGGTGGTGGAAGGTGCCGTCCGTGCCATCTCCCATGCCGATCTGCTGATCATCGGGGGTACCTCCATGACGGTATATCCGGCGGCGGGGCTGATCCGCTACTTTGAGGGCGACCGGATTGTAATCATCAACCGGGACGCCACGGCCGCCGACGAGAGGGCCGATCTGGTCATCCGCCGGCCCATTGCCCAGGTGCTGGGCGATGCGGTGGGTGTGTGAACGCGAAATTCCGGCAAAAGGCGGCGCCGCCGCAAACAATAGAGGCTCCCACACAGACGGTTGCGGGGCTTGGGAAGTGAATGCTATCTGCGAAAGGGGCTGTTTGGCTTTGAGATATGAAAAATCCTGCGGGGCACTGGTTTTTCGCCAGGATCCCCGAACCGGGCGGAAGTACATATTGATGATACGGCACAAGCACGGCGGGTACCGCTCCTTCCCCAAGGGTCATGTCGAGCCGGGAGAGACCGAGCACGAGACCGCCATCCGGGAAGTGGAGGAGGAGACAGCTGTCCGTATCCGCATCACCTCCGACTTCTGCGAAAAGGTGCATTACAGCCCCATGCCCGGTGTGCAGAAAGAAGTGGTCTACTTCCTATCCATCACCGATCAGAAAACCACCCACCCCCACGACGGAGAGATTGCCGATGTGGAATGGGTACCTCTGGAGAATGCCGAGCGATCCCTGACCCACGAGAACGACAAGATCGTCCTGCGTGCCGCCCTGCGTAGGTTACAGGAGATGAACACGTAGGAGCCAGCTCTGTCTCTTAGGGAACGAAAGAACGCTGGGGAAAACTTCTTGAAAGAAGTTTTCCCCAGACCCCTTTCAAGAACTTTTAAAGCAAAAAAATAGTTGTCAAAGAAGGTTAAACTGGTAGAGGCAAGCGTTTTAGTAACCCTCCGCCTCAGGCCCTGCCAGAACCCTTCTTTCAAGAAGGGTTCTGGACTCCCAAGAACTTTCCGGCAAAATTCGCTCTGTCTTGAAGAGAACGGCCTCCTGTTCATGTCGGGGGATCGCCAAGGGCACAGCCCTTGGCATTACTTTTTCGGAGGCCGGGGGGCTTGGGGGCGGCCGCGAGCGCCCCCCAAGGCTGGGTCTTGCCAATGCTACCCTTGTGAGGGAACGCATGGACTTCGCACGTGCTCCACCCCTGTTTAAATTCAGAATTTTGTCGTGAAACGATTGGTATAATGACTTCTCCACATCAAAGGTCTTTGAAAAGAACCCGGGGACTGGACTTTCATTCAGGAAAGTTCCGCCCCCGGTATACTGTATGGCGTGATGTATATTAATCAATATCCTCCACAATCTGCTCAGGCCGCACGGTCAGGCGGGAGGGGTGCTCCACATACCTGCGAATCAGCTTGAAAACGGAGGCATAATAGAAGCCGTCGCATATACGCTCGTCGGTTACCACCTTGATGTCGATCAGCTTCCTGGGCTCTGTGGTGCCGTCCCGGCGGACACGGATGGCCGTCCGTTTGACGCCGTAGGAAATAAACAGAGGAAGGGTGCCGAAATTGTATATATGGTGATAGATGGGCTTGATACCCAGGGAGCCCATGCTGGTGATGATCATGGATCCGTGGAAGGGACTGACATTCAGGAAAAACCGAGGCAGCCAGCCGTGGTAATCCAGCCAGGTAAGCAGTCTGACGATAGCCCGCAGGAAGGGACGGGGCATAGAAGCCAATGTGTTGGCCGTCTTATCAAAGTCACTGTCAAGGCCGACAGCTTTGTTTTCCTCCACCACCCGGTTGAATTTCTCATACACCTCCTCCACCGTGTCGTCCGGTTCAAAATAGACCTTGATGCAGGTGTCCGGTGATTCGGATGTCATCTCCTTCTTGATGGTCATGACCACTTCTATGTTATTCCGGGCGTAGATATGCCGACCGGCGATAAAGCGGTTCAGCCCCGGCTTCTGGGACACGACACGCACATAGGCGGCCAGCATGACATGCAGAAAGCTGAAATTTTCGTGGCCCTTTTTGACCATTTCCTTGCAAAAGGCATCGGTTTCGGTCACGTCGAAGGAGTCGGCATAGGTATTGCATCCGTCACACCGATCCCGCATGATGTAGGGCATAAATTTGTTCATGGGATATATTGTCCGCACCATCCGGCCTTCCTTGCGGTCACCCCAGCGGCGTTTACGGGGGGCAGGACGGGGCAGGCGAGGCTGAACCTCTCCCGCTCCGAAGCAGGTATCTTGCTGCCCTGCGGCCTCTTTGTTTGCAATATCCGCAGCAGCGGCATCCGAAGTGACGGTTTTATTCTGCTGTTTGACGGTTTGATTCATGGAGTGTATCCTCTCTTGCCATACAAATGCCAATGCATCTTGTTACATCATGTTTATTATACCACATCATGCACCGCAAATCAATAGTTTTCACGTCATTTTTTGAAATTTTATTCACAAAATTAAAACTTACTTAAAATTTCCGATACATGAAAGGTTATAGTTCAGCCACCTCTATCATACGCTCCCTTTTCCGCTGTAGAGTAGGGCGAGGAGCCCCGCGACTGCGGCCCCGCGACTGCGTTTAGGTTATATTGGGGGCCATGAACGCCGGTTTTCCGGAAAAGTCATCACGATACATTCAATATATAAATATATTGAAAGTTCTTTGGGGGTCTGTGCGCTCCTCCGTTCCCCGGCTGAACTGTAACACCATGAAAAAAGTCTCACTGATGTGTACCCCATTGCAATCTGCTTAAAAATATGGTATACTGTACTTACGCAAACCGCCCACTGCAGGAAAGGAAGAGTCACGCACATGACAGATATACAGCAGGAACAGCCGCGAAAGGGTTCAAAGCGAGCACAGTCTGACGCCCAGTCCGCCCGCTGGCATGTAGACATATACACCGACGGTGCCTGCCGGGGGAATCCCGGACCGGGCGGCTGGGGAGTTATCCTGGTTTGCAACGGTCGTGAAAAGGAGCTATCCGGAGGAGAGGTTCAGACTACCAACAACCGCATGGAATTGACAGCGGCCATTCGGGCACTGGAAGCCCTCAAGAAGCCCTGTGAGGTGACACTGACATCCGATTCCCGATACCTTGTGGACGGCGTGACCCGCGGCTGGGCCGCTTCCTGGCGGGCCAGGGGATGGATAAAAGGCGACAAGACCCCCGCCCTCAATCCCGACCTGTGGAGCCGTCTGCTTGATCTCCTTGAGGTGCATCAGGTGACCCTTGTTTGGGTTCACGGGCACACCGGCCACCCCTACAACGAACGCTGCGACCGTCTGGCCACGGCATATGCGGACAGCTTGAAAGAATAGGGACGATTAAGGAGTGCTCTCCGGGGCTCCGCCCTGGGTCACTCCACGGGACGGTTTCGCAGGGCTCCGCCCCGCGCCCCGCCAGACCCCTTCTTTCAAGAAGGGGTCTGGACTCCCAAGAACTTTTCGGCATGAATTTTTGATTGCTGAAGCAAGTCAATCGTGTAAGACGCCAAAAATATCAAAGCAAAATATTTTCTCCGATCCGGGATATACTACATGTCGACCAGGTTTTGTATCGAAAGGAGTCTGTATCATGAAATATATCCATTTCTCCGTACAGCCGACTGTGCATTTGACCACCTTCCTGCTCTGTTTGCTGACTTCCCTGCTCTGCCTTGCCTCCTGCCGGGACAGTGGCCCCAATCCCGAGGTTACCTTAGCGGATTCCACTCCGGCCGGGAACGGCACGATCCAAGCTGAAACGTATGCATCCAGTGAGAGCCGCGCTCAGGAGGAAGATACCCCTCCCGACAGTGATCATGCTACCAGCAGCACATCCGGACGCCTGTCCTCCGCCAGTGGGACAAGCCTGAATCTGATTGTTGACTGGGTGCGTACCCCGGGTCAGAACGCCGATTCCCTGACGGTTACCGTGCGCCTGACCTCTTACCGTCTGTCGGTAGGAGAGCGTCCAGGCCTTGGCCGCCTGTCGGTTGGCGGGGAGGCTGTCTCCTTCTCCACCGAGCCTATATGCATCACCGACAACAGCAACCCCACCCTTACCGATCTGTACACCCACACCTTCTCTGTTCCCTCCGGGCAGACCGTGCCCCTGTCGGCATCCTGGCCCTTCAATGGCACCTATGCCGGTGTGGAGCTCGGATCACTCAGCGTGCAAGGAAGTATTTCGTAATTCGGCATGCCGGAGTTTGTTTCCGTCTCCTCGCCCCAGGCCACGCGGGCTGGCTATACCGGTGAGACGGCCCCTTCCCCAAGAACCTTGCGCGATCCCCAACCCGCCGGGGATCGCGTTATGTACATGCAGAGGGGCGTCAAGCGTTTCTCTGCACTCCCCATGTATCTCACCGAATAGTAGGTGTTCATGAACTTAAGAGTGAGGCCGCCAGCCAAGGAGGTTGGAGGGGTCTGGGGAGGAAGGAAACTTCGGCGCTTGAGATGGTTCCTTCCTCCCCAGCTTCGAGACGGAACAGCGAATCAAACGGCTATTTTCCTTATTTACTTGTTACAGTTCAGCCGGGGAACGGAGGAGCGCCCAGACCCCCAAAGAACTTTCAATACATTTATTATGTATTGAATTTATCGTGATGACTTTTCCGGAAAACCGGCGTTCATGGTACCCAACATAACCTAAACGCGGTCGCGGGGCCCTTCGCCTCACTCTACAGTGGAAAAGCGAGCGTACTATAGAGGGTGGCTGAACTGTACCCCCGCCATTTGAACTTTTCACCAAAATTCAAAAAAACTCTTGACACAGGATAAAAAAGGTGGTATAATATATGCACCTCTGCGAATGAGCTTTTTTTGTTGTTCTCGGATCTTGCGCCACAAGACGGGAGCACGGCCGCTCCGGAGGGAGGTACACATCAGACCATGAAACCCGGTGCGGCCCCTCAGCCGGACTGAGCAACAGGGTTTGAGCGAATCGCATGATTCGCAAAAAATATGAATGGGAGGTGCCGATATTATGGCTAATGATGCAAGAGTCAAGGTGACTCTGGTCTGCACCGAGTGCAAGCAGAGAAACTATGACACAAAAAAGAACAAGAAGAATGACCCCGACAGACTTGAGCTCAAAAAGTACTGCAAATTCTGCCGCAAGCACACTCTGCACAAAGAGTCTAAGTGATTGGGGGAGAATGAAATGAGTGTTTGCAACAGCAAAAAGCTCCTTGCCATCCTGAGTACGCTGCTCATCCTGGTCGTCATGCTGTCCTGCATGGCAGTGCCCGTTCTGGCTGAGGATTCCGCCTCGGAATCCGCCACCGCAGAGGCAGAGACCACAGGTGAGTCCGATACATCCGATGGAACCGGTACCACAGCTGAGTCCGATACATCCGATGGAACCGGTACCACGGCTGAATCCGACGCAGCAGAATCGGCTGCGGCCGAGTCTGCCGCAGACACATCTGCCGACACATCGGCTTCCACCGAAGCCGAGACAACCGCGACTGCCGCAGTCAACCACACCAAAGGCATCATCAACCTGATCGTCGGCGGCGTGCTGCTGGTGGCCATCGTAGCACTGGCTATTGCCTTCCGCCACAAGATTCCCGGCTGGTACAAGGATGTCAAGAGCGAATGCAAAAAGATCGTGTGGTGCCCTAAGGACAAGCTGAAGAAGAACTCCCTTGTTGTGATCATCATCATCCTGGCGGTAGCCGTTGTGATCGGTCTGCTGGATTTTGCCTTCTCAGACGGTATCATCCTGCTGGGAAAGCTGTTCGGCTAAGCTCACTGCAAAGGGTGTCATCATGAGTGATATTGATGAGATGAATGTAGGCCCGCGGTGGTATGTGGCGCACACCTATTCGGGCTACGAAAGCAAAGTCAAGGCAAGCCTTGAGAAGATCGTGGAAAACCGCGGGCTGGGAGATTTGATCTTTGATGTCCGTATTCCCGTGGAAACCGTTGTGGAAAAGAGCGGCGACACCGAAAAAACGGTGGAAATCAAGACCTTTCCCTGTTATGTCTTTGTCAAGATGGTCATGACCGATACTAGCTGGCATGCCGTACGCACCATCACCGGTGTGACCGGTTTCGTCGGCCCCGGCTCCCGCCCGACTCCTCTGACTGATGCAGAGGTCAAAGCGCTGAGCATCGAGGAGGAGGTCAAGGTTCGCCTGGCCTTCCAGGTAGGCGACGAAGTCAAGATCGTCAGCGGTCTGTTCCAGGATTACAGCGGCGTCGTGCAGTCGATCTCTGAGGATCTGCGCACCGCTACCGTGCTGATCAAGCGCGGCCGCCGGGATATGCCGGTGGAAATGGAGGTCTCCATGATCAAGCCGGCCAACTGACGTGGCTGACCGTCTGATTCTTTAGCGGACGGATGTCCGGTTCCGGTTTCAGTATACACATAGGACAGTCTCAGCCTCCGGCCGCAGACTGCCGTGGGAGGGAGAAAATTCTGCCTCTGGCGCTTCTCCCGTAACAAGTACCACATTTGGAGGATAATTCATTATGGCTAAGAAAATTATGGGTTATATCAAGCTCCAGCTTCCTGCTGGCAAAGCAACCCCTCAGCCCCCTGTCGGCCCTGCGCTGGGTCAGTACGGTGTGGCTATTCCCGTGTTCACCAAGGCATTCAACGAGCAGACCAAAAACGATATTGGTCTGATTATCCCGGTTGTCATCACCGTGTACGCCGACCGTTCCTTTACCTTTATCACCAAGACCCCTCCTGCCGCTGTCCTGATCAAGAAGGAAGCAGGCATTGAGTCCGGCTCCGCTGTCCCCAACAAGACCAAGGTGGCCACGCTGACAAAAGAGCAGGTCAAGAAGATCGCCACCATCAAGATGCCCGACCTGAACGCCGCTTCCCTGGAAACCGCCATGAGCATGATCGCCGGAACGGCCCGCAGCATGGGCGTTACCATCGTGGACTGATAGGAGGTAGAAGACAATGGCTAAAGTCGGAAAGAAGTATGCGGACAGCGTAAAGCTGTTGGAGAAGAACAAGATGTACGATCCTGCCGAGGCACTGGCTCTTGTGTGCCAGACCTCCCGGGCCAAATTCGATGAGACCATCGAGCTGCACATCCGTCTGGGTGTTGACTCCCGTCACGCTGACCAGCAGGTGCGTGGTGCCGTGGTGCTCCCCAACGGTACCGGTAAGACCGCCAAGGTGCTGGTCTTCGCTAAGGGCGACAATGTGCAGCACGCCATTGACGCCGGCGCCGATTATGTCGGCGGCGCGGAGTATGCAGAGAAGATTCAGAAGGAAAACTGGTTTGATTTCGACGTGGTGATTGCATCCCCCGACATGATGGGCACCATCGGTCGTTTGGGTAAGGTTTTGGGCCCCAAGGGTCTGATGCCTTCTCCTAAGGCCGGCACTGTCACCCCGGATGTGGCCCGTGCCGTCCGTGAGGCTAAGGCCGGTAAGAT
>CAZQAI010000047.1:0-9517 GCA_964591305.1 uncultured Clostridium sp. | reverse complement strand
CCTGTCCCACCTGCGGCTCCTGCTCCGGTATGTACACCGCCAACTCCATGAACTGCCTCACCGAGGCACTGGGCATGGGTCTGCGGGGCAACGGGACCATTCCCGCCGTCTACTCCGCCCGTCTCAAGCTGGCCAAGCACGCCGGAATGGCGGTCATGGAGTTGATCCGCAAGGGCATCCGCCCCCGCGATATTATGACAAGGGACGCGCTCATCAACGCCCTGACGGTGGATATGGCGTTGGGCTGTTCTACAAACAGCATGCTCCACCTGCCGGCTATCGCCCATGAATGCGGCATTGAGATCAACCTGGATATTGCCAATGAAATCAGCGAGCGGACACCCAACTTATGCCATTTGGCTCCCGCTGGGAGAACCTACATTGAGGAACTGGATGAGGCAGGCGGTGTGTATGCCGTCATGAACGAGCTGAACAAAAAGGGACTGATCCACACCGATTGTATGACGGTCACCACCCATACGGTGGGAGAGAACATTCAGGGCTGCATCAATCTGAATCATGATGTCATCCGTCCCATTGAAAATCCGTACAGCGAGACCGGCGGCATCGCTGTCCTGAAGGGCAATCTTGCCCCCGAGGGCAGTGTGGTCAAGCGTTCGGCCGTGCTCCCCGAGATGCTGGTGCATGAAGGGCCAGCCCGCGTCTTTGACTGTGAGGAGGATGCCCAGGCGGCCATCAATGCCGGAAAGATCCACCCGGGTGATGTGGTGGTCATTCGATACGAAGGCCCCCGGGGCGGCCCCGGCATGCGGGAAATGCTCAATCCGACCTCGGCCATTATGGGGATGGGGCTGGGCAACAGCGTGGCACTGATTACCGACGGTCGGTTCAGCGGAGCCACACGGGGCGCCTGTGTGGGCCATGTTACGCCTGAGGCGGCGTCCGGCGGCCTGATCGGCGTAGTCCAGGAGGGCGATATCATCAGCATCAACATTCCCGCCCACACCATTGAGCTTAAGGTGGACAGCAAGGAACTGGAGGAACGGATGAAACACTTCACTCCCAAGACAAAGGAATTGACCGGTTACCTCAAGCGGTACGCTGCCATGGTGTCCGGTGGAGCGGCTGGAGCCATCCTGAACTGATATGCTTATGACTGATTGCCAGAATTTGAAGCTGCAGCTGGCATCCCTGACCGTATTCCGCCAGCTGCTGGACGACCCTGTCATCAAGGCCCTGTCATACTATCTGGACGCAGTGTCGGGCAATGACCGGGAGCAGGGCGTGGCCGCATATGCCCGGTTTGTGGGGACGCTGTACGAGGCCAACGGCGGCGACCTGCCGGGTTACATTGACGACATCTGCGAGAATTGTGAGACGGTCTATGTCAGAACGGTTGGTGCCCATCGGATACCCGCCCCCTACCTTGGGGACTGTGTGAAAAACGAGCTGGGCATTTTGCGGCGTGTGGCGGAACTAACCCCGGCAGAGCTGACCCGTCCGTTGGGCTGGGACGGTTTTCTGCCGTCCTACCGTGCCGGCATACTGGATCTGGAGAGCAGCTATGCTCACCGGGTGGAGAACATCGGCAGGTACGGGTACGGAAAGTACGCCCGGCATCGCATGTTCTATGTGAACGAACAGTATGCCATTGTACCGGTGGATCATCCCGATGATGTGCGGTTTGAATCACTGGTGGAGTATGAGGCGGAGCGGGGCCGGGTGCTGGAGAATACCCGTGCCCTGCTTCGGGGCCAGCCGGCTGCCAATATCCTGCTGACGGGGGACGCCGGAACAGGGAAATCCTCCACGATCAAAGCAGTGGTAAATGCGCTGTTTCCCGAGGGCCTGCGTCTGATCGAGATTCGTCAGACCCAGCTCAGCGTCATCCCACGGATTCTGGACGAGCTGTCCGCCAATCCGCTGAAGTTCATCCTGTTCATCGATGACCTGTCTTTTCTGAAGGACGACGATAATTTCAACATCTTCAAGGCGGTGTTGGAGGGATCGGTGTCTACTAAATCAAGGAATGTGGTGATATATGCCACCAGTAACCGGCGGCACATCATCAAGGAGACCTTTTCCGACCGGGAGGGGGACGAGGTGCATCGGAACGACACGATGCAGGAGATGATCTCTCTGTCCGACAGGTTCGGTATGCACATCACCTTCCAGAGGCCGGATAAGCAGACATACATCAAGATTGTGGAGAGTCTGGCCGGAGAGGCCCACCTTTCCATGGAACAGGAACAGCTTGATGCGTTGGCCGAGCGTTTCGCTCTGGAGAAGGGCGGACGCTCTGCCCGCTGTGCCCGGCAGTTTGTGGACAGTCTCCTGTCAGGGGATGCAGTTTCCTGAATTGTTGATTCCTCCTTCCCGCACACAAAAAAACACTTGCTGCCGCATGTAACGGTTACGCAAGTGTTTTTTGATCCATGCACCGACTCAAAATACATGTGAGACGGCTCTATTTTGGTGATTCGTCCTCCGGAAAGACCGTGACCACATTGTCCCTGATAGCCGCGAGGCCGCCGCAAATCGATTGCTCGTACACCGGCTCTCCCTGCATGAATGCCCGGATTGTGCCGCCATCCAGTGCCATGACAGCCGGGGCATGGCCGTGCCGGATTCCCAGAAGACCGCCTCCCCGGCCCTTGGCGTCATCCCTGATGCAGAGTCGGACGGAGTCGCAGACAACCGTCACTGGCTCCTTATCAGGACATACAACTCGCAGTGTCAATGGGGCCTTCGGATCAGATGATGTGTTGTTCATAGCATGTCCTTCCCGCCTACCCGTGTTTGGCTTTCTCGTACACCTCATCGATCGTTCCGGTCATCAGGAAGGACTGTTCGGGGAAGCTGTCGCATTCGCCGCCGAGAATGGCCTCAAAGCCTTCTATGGTCTTTTCCAGAGGTACGAAAACGCCCTTGATGCCGGTGAAGCCTTCCGCCACATGGAAGGGTTGACTCATGAACCGTTGGATGCGTCTTGCCCGACGCACAGTATCCTTGTCCTCGGCGGACAGCTCTTCCATGCCCAGAATGGCAATGATGTCCTGCAATTCTCGGTACCGTTGGAGTACTTCCTGCACCGCTTTGGCTGTTTTGTAATGCCGTTGGCCTACTATGTCGGGGGACAGCATCCGGGAGGAAGACTCCAGGGGGGATACGGCAGGGTATATGCCTAGCTCCACCACACTTCTTGACAACACTGTGGTGGCATCGAGATGGGAAAAGGTGGTGGCCGGGGCCGGGTCGGTCAGGTCATCGGCCGGTACATAAACTGCCTGTACGGATGTGATGGAGCCATTATGGGTGGAGACAATGCGCTCCTGTAGCTTTCCCATCTCGGATGCCAGTGTAGGCTGATAGCCTACCGCAGAGGGCATCCGTCCCAAGAGGGCCGATACCTCGGCGCCTGCCTGGGTGAACCGGAAAATGTTGTCTATGAACAGCAGCACATCCTTATGTGCCTGGTCGCGGAAGTATTCGGCCATGGTTAACCCCACCAACGGAACACGAAGCCTGGCTCCGGCGGTTTCATTCATTTGTCCGAACACCAGGGCGGTTTTATTCAGCACACCGGACTGCTTCATTTCATTCCACAGGTCATTTCCCTCACGGGATCGCTCACCGACCCCGGCAAAGACCGAATATCCGTCATGTTCAAAAGCCACATTGCGGATGAGCTCCATAATCAGCACGGTCTTTCCCACACCGGCACCGCCGAACAGCCCGATCTTACCGCCTCGGGCATAAGGCGTCATCAGGTCAATCACCTTGATACCGGTCACCAGCATCTCGTCCGAGGTCACCATGTCGGTAAAATCGGGCGGAGCATGGTGAATAGGCGAGCGGGAAGGGGTGCGGATCTCGCCCATGCGGTCGATCGGCTCCCCCATGACATTGGTCATGCGGCCAAGGGTTTCCTCCCCGACCGGTACGGAAATGGGCTCACCTGTGTCCTCTACTGTCATACCCCGGGACAGACCGTCCGTATTGTGCATAGCAATACACCGCACCATTCCGTTGCCCAGATGCTGGAGCACCTCCATGACTACGGTTTGATCGCCTTTGTGCACCGTGACCGCATGGAAAATATCCGGCACATGGTGAGGATCAAACCATACATCCACCACAGAACCGGTAATGCGTACAGTAATGCCCTTGTTTTCCGTGGTCATGAGTTTCCAACACCTCCTTGATCGATCGCACAGTGCTCCGTCATTCGTCCTCGGTGCTTATGGCGGTTTCCAGAATGCCTGCTGTTACCGAGCCTTGCCGCATCTTGTTGATGCGGTTTGTCAGTTGGGCCGCTGAGTCTGCGGCATTGTCGTATGCGGTACGCATGGCCATCAGAGTGGCTGCCTGTGCACCGGCAGCCGCTTCTAGGATGGTTTCATAGAAGGCAGCCTCAAATACCTTACGTTCTATCTCGGAGGCCACCGTGATTCGGTCGGGACAATACAGCACATCCCCTCCTGCTTCTGTTGCAGCCGTCATGGCATGGCTCAAACGCAACAGCCGGGTGGCAGGTGTCTGATTCATGGTGTTGACAAAGGACTGATACAGAATCTGTACATCTCTCGCTTGCCCCTCGGTAAGCAGAGCCTCTACATAGGCGATGAGCGGACGGCAGATATCAAAGTCCGGCGTATCCGGCAGAATAAAGCGAGCACTCACAGGACGCTCACGCCCTTCATAAGCGGAGATCACATACTTTCCGCATAAAATGACCTGAGCTGCAGGGTGTGCGGACAGAATCCTTTCGGCATATGAAAGAAGCTCCAGATTGTATCCGCCGCACAGCCCCCGGTTGTGGCCCAGGAGTACATAGCAATCTCCGGTACCTTCTGTTTCTGCGGTGTCGGACTTTTCACTTGGTGGAAAGGATACTGCCTGCCATGCGGCGGCATAAGTCCGGTAGAGAGTCAACATCTTGTTGAGCTTGGCATATTTGGCGGCTGCCACAGTTTTCATGGCGCCGGCCAGCTGTCCCGACAGCTCCACACTGCGCAGCCTTTTCTTCAATTCTGCAAGCCCTGCCATACCTGCTCCTTCCCATACACTGTCAGCGCTTCCCGCAGCTGTGCAAGGGAAGCGTCATCCAACTTGCGCCCGGAAGACAGTATGTCTTTAAGAGGAGCGTACCTTGTTTCTATGAAAGGGTACAGGGCGCATTCAAAACGCTCCAGTTCATCAAGAGCCACCGTATCTGCAAACCCCTCAGAGACTGCCAGAATGATGAGCGCCTGCTTCCAGTCATCCAGCGGAGCATACCGTCCTTGCTTGAGTACCGCCATCATGCGGGCGCCGACGTCCAGTACCTGTCGGGTGTCGGCATCCACATCCGTCCCAAACTGGGAGAAACCGGACAGCTCCCGATATTGCGCCAGCTTCATACGCAGGGAAGAGGAGACCTGCTTCATCAGCTTTGTCTGAGCCGCACTGCCTACACGGGACACCGACAGGCCTACATTCACCGCCGGCCGCTGTCCTCCGTAGAACAATTCAGCGTCCAGGAAAATCTGGCCATCTGTGATGGAGATAAGGTTGGTCGGTACATAGGAAGAAATATCCCCGGCTTGGGTTTCTATGACAGGAAGGGCTGTCATGGAGCCGCCACCCATGTCATCTGACAGCTTGGCGGAACGCTCCAGCAACCGGGCATGAAGGTAGAAGATGTCGCCGGGGTAGGCTTCCCGCCCGGAAGGACGGTGTAAAAGCAGGGACAGCTCACGGTATGCCACGGCATGCTTGGAGAGATCGTCATACGCAATGAGTACGTCGCGCCCGGCATACATGAAATATTCACCCATCGCCGTTCCCGAGAAGGGAGCCATGTACTGAAGGGACGCAGAGGCTGAAGCCGGCGCGCACACGATGGTCGTGTACGACATGGCGCCGTACTTGTCAAGCTTGGTGTATATGTCAGCCACGGTGGAGTCCTTTTGGCCAATGGCGACATAGATGCAGATGACATTTTTACCCTTTTGATTGACAATGGCGTCAATGGCAATAGCCGTCTTGCCGGTCTGCCGGTCGCCGATGATCAGCTCACGCTGACCCTTACCGATGGGGATCATGGCATCCACCGCCTTGATTCCGGTGTGCAGAGGCTGGCAGACGGAGGCTCTGTCCGGGATGGTCGGAGCGCTGTACTCGATCGGCCGACGTTCTGCTGTGCGGATCCGGCCTTTGCCGTCAATAGCGTGACCCAAGGGATCCACGACACGCCCCAGAAGGGCTTCTCCCACCGGAACGGAGGCAATTCTGCCTACCCGCCGCACCCGGCTGCCGCTTTCGATATGAGAGTAATCGCCATAAATCACGCAGCCAATGCGATTCTGCTGAATGTCCAGCACCATCCCCTGCTCTCCGCAGGCGAACTCCACCACCTCGCCATACATAATGTCAGCCAGGCCGTCCATCCAGCAGATACCGTCGGACACAGTCAGCACACGGCCCAGCTGGTAGGTGTAGATCGGTTTGGTCGTTTTATGAATGTCGTTTTCCAAACCCTGCACGATGTCTTCCAGACTCTCATTGCCTGAGATCATGTCTTTGTCTGCCTTACGCTGCAGCTGATACAGCTGCTCGGACATGGTGCAGTCATACACTGTGTCACCGATTCTGAGGGAAAGTCCGCCTATCAAGGCCGGATCCACCCTGACCCAAAAGGAGGTTTTCCCGTTGACAGCCGCCAGCATGCAGTCGGTGAAGGTTCTCACCTGCCTTACCAGGTCATCCGGCAGGGGGTAGGCCGAGGTCAGGGTGACATACAGCACATCGTGGGTCTTGAGATACGCAATATCGCCGGGCGTCAGTGTCAGCTCGGACAGAATCTGACGGATCATGTCAGCCTCCCGGAGGCGGAGCTGTGATACAAATGGCTCGCTCGAAAGCTGCCGGGCAGCATACGCCATCATGGCTTCCACCATATGACGGTGGACATCGGACAGCATTTCTCGGCGCATTTCGCGGCGTTTTTCCTGTCCGTTCCGTGTGATTTTCTCCAGTTTTGTCTTGGTCTCAGACCGTATGCGGCTGATTTGAGGTGCCGCCAGTGCAGCGGCATCCAGACGCGCTTCCGGGTCACATACCGGTTGAGGGGGTGGGAGCGATTCCAGACGCTCGGCCTCATCAAGCTCCTTGCCAATGCGTATGCGTCTTTCTCTGAACAAGGAGAGAATCGGCTTGTGCCCAAAGAGGAAAACAAGCCCTGCCACTATCAGGAAATTGATGACCGCATATAGATATTCCATGGTACTGTTTAAGAGACGAATCCCGACATCATGAGGTCAACCAGCCGCTCGGCTTTGGGCTGTATGCGGGCAGACAGAGCCTGCTTTTCCTCTTCCAGTTCTGATTGATAGGCAGCGCAGGCGTCAGCCTCCGCTTTTTCTCTTTCCTCTGTTTGGTGTTCGGCCGAGATTTGCTCTCTGGCTACCTCCTTCTCCGCCGCCTCTCTTGCCTGCGTATTATACGCATCTAGGGAGGCCTTCATCCGGGCGGCTTCGCTTGCCCTTTGTTCCTGGTCTTGTTGCTGCTTCCGCCTGGCATCGGAGATCTTTTTCTCACGCTGATCCATGCAGGACAGCAGAGGCTTGAAGAGAAGGTTACGCAGGATCAGCGTGAGAAGGAGGAAGCAGATGACCGTCCAGACCATGACGGAAATCTGAATGTTCACATCCTGCCTCCTCAGATTTTAGACACCAGCATGAAGGCGATCAGCAGACCGTAAATGGTCAGGGCCTCCATCAGGGCCAGCGCAATGATCAGAGTGGAGCGGATGTTTTTGGCGGCATCGGGTTGACGAGCGATGCTCTCCATGGCGGCTTTAGCCGTCAGTCCCTGCCCCAAGGCGGGGAAAAAGGTGCTGAATGCCACAGCGATGGCGGCGGCGATTGCGATAAGACCTTGCTCTGTCATGATTATGACCATCCTTTCTATGGTAACACGGAAGTTTTGAGGCGGTTCCGGCATAGCCGGAATGGCGGATTTCAATCCGCCAAGACACAAAACTTCCTGTCTGAAAAAAGCCTGTGGCTTTTTTCAGACTTGTGTACTCCTTTTCTTATCAACCTTTTTACGGGCTTTTTTTCTTTTGGGCTCCTGAATTTCGGGCAGTTCTGTGGCTTCATCCAGATAAATGGATACCAGCATGGTGAATACAATGGCCTGAATGGCGCAGAAGAGAATGGACAACACCATCATAATAGCGGGAGCGCCGATGGGCAGGATGTTGTATAGCTCCTCTGTGACAGTTTCTTCCCCGAACACATTGCCATACAGACGCAAGGCCAGGGAGGCAGGCTTGATCAATTCATCCAGGATGAGAAGCGGCAGCATGAAGAAGACAGGACTGACAAAGCGCTTGAAATAATGCCTGACACCTGCTTTGAGTCCCGCTGCTTGCAGAAAGACAAAGGAGATCAGCCCCAGTGCTATGCCAACTGACAGAGAGGAGGTGGGCGCTTTCAAGTAATCCGTCATACCCACACCGGGGATCAGACCGGAGTAGTTGGACAGGATAATGAAAATGAAGAGGGAAGCCAGAAAGGTGAAATACTTTCTGGATTTTTCCTTTCCAAGAAGGTCGGAAAAGAAATTGTCCAGATACTCAACAGCGGTCTCCAGCAGATTCTGGAGTCGGCCGGGCCGCTGACGCAGGTGTCTGGTGGCCAAAAAGGACAGCAGAGCAACCGCAGCCAGCATAATCCACATGGCGATCACCTCGCCGGTGACATCCAGTATGCCGAACAGATGGATGATGACCTCGGATTTCTCACCCATGCTTTTCTACCTCCGTTTCATCGACACTGTCGGCTGCTTCTTGCTCAGTAGAACCGCCGGCTTTTTCCTTCTCGCCAGAACGGCCGGATTCTCCTGCCGAATCCATTGTCCCGTTCCCGTCTGACAGCCTGACCAGCTTGACCGTGAAGTAGATCATCGGCAGAGTCACACCGAGGGCACCGCCCAGTAAAAGGTATACCCTGTCCCAAGGGGTGAGAGGGGCTACAAAGTACAGAACGACCAGGTAACCGACATTGAAGACCTGGCGGATGATGGTAAAGGCGGCAAAGAGCGATGGCTTTTTCCAGAGCACCGTCCGCGAGAGTGTGTAGTTCAGGAGGCAGACAAGACAACCGCCTCCTAAGGCGATGAGCATACCCCATAACCAAAAAGACAGTCCCATAACCAAATTCTTTCCGGGCCGCATGTGTGAGAGAGCGGTCCTATGTGTGTGCCGCGGGTCTGTGCGGCATAAGCTGTACTTTATATCAAGGAAACAGCCAATAGTATAGCACATATCGGGCGTTCTGTCAAGGACTATATTAGGACTATATTATATTTCGTAACGACTTATTTGGATATGATTGATAGTCACAGTTCAGCCATTCTCTATAGTACGCTCCCTTTTCCACTGTAGAGTGGGGCGAGGGGCGCCACAACTGCGTTTGGACTATTTTGGATGCCATGAACGCCGGTTTTCCGGAAAAGTAATCACGATAAATTCAATACATAATAAATGTATTGAAAGTTCTTTGGGGGT
>CAZQAI010000046.1:0-9571 GCA_964591305.1 uncultured Clostridium sp. | reverse complement strand
TCTGGCACAACATTGACTACCTCTTTGTGGACTGCCCCCCCGGAACCGGCGATGTACCCCTGACCGTCTTCCAGTCCCTCCCTCTGGACGGCTGTATCATCGTATCCAGCCCCCAGGATCTGGTGTCCATGATCGTATCCAAAGCTGCCAACATGGCGCAGATGATGAACATTCCGGTGTTGGGTCTGGTGGAGAACATGAGTTATGTGATCTGTCCTGACTGTGGCAAGGACATCAGGATATTCGGGGAGAGCCATATTGAGGAAATCGCCGAAAAGTTCGGTTACCCGCTTCTGGGCAAGATGCCTCTGGACTACAAGCTGGCCGCTCTTTGTGACAAGGGCATGATCGAGTTGATGGAGAACAAGTATCTGGATGCCGCCGCCGACAGGCTGGAGTCCGCCTGCCCGGTTGAAACCAAGGATGAGTAAACATCAGACAAACAAGAGGCAGAGACCCGGACGAAACGCCTCCGGGCAGAAGCTGCCTCATTCCCGGCGCAACCGTGCCCAATGGCCACAGGCCCTCCTTCGAGGGCTGAGGCAGGGTATCTGTATGCTGGGGACCGGACTGGCCACTGCATGGCACGGATTACGCCGGGGTATCCGGGCGGCCCGATATGTGCTTGGCTTCCTGCTTTTGGTGGGCTTTCTGGCCGGAGCGTTGGCTTCTTTGACCAGCATCGGCATGATCGATGTCACAAAAAGCAGAATTCTCACCCCCGCCGAAGCGCAGACTGCAGCCGCAGAGCAACCTTTTGACTGTATTCTCATTCTGGGAGCCGGACTGAGAGAAGACGGAAGCCCCAGCGACATGCTCCATGATCGGGTGATGACCGGAGTAGAAGTTTTTCTATCCAATCCCCATGCCTTTGGTGCCATCCTCATGAGCGGCGACCACACCGGCGACTACAACGAGGTGGCCGCCATGAAGGCCTTGGCCGTGAAGGCCGGGGTGAGCAGCAGCCGCATCTTCCTTGACCATGAGGGGTACTCCACATACGAGAGCATCAGCCGCGTCAAAGATGTCTTTGGCGCACGGCGTCTGTTGATCGTCACGCAGGCATATCACCTGCACCGCGCCCTGTACATCGCCGATGCCTTAGGGCTGGATGCCCGGGGAGTATCCGCCGACCTACGGCCTTACCGGGGACAAACAAAGCGGGAATTGCGGGAGGTATTGGCGCGATATAAGGACTTTTTTCAGGCCGGGCGAGGGGAGCCGTCCTCCCCTGATGCTCTGCCGGTTGATCTGAACGGGAACGGTGACCTGACATGATAAGTAAGGAAGCACAAACCGCCACACAGCATTCGTATTTCAAGGAGGAAGCAAATGGTTCACTGCGGTATTGACCGGGTCACAGAACCGGCTTACGCCCCCCTGTTTACGGACAGGCGTGCGGGTCTTGTATCCAACATGTCCGGCCTGTCTGTGGTGCACGGATGGGAAAGCACGGTGGATGCATTGCCCCGTCTCTGCCATGTAAGTGCGCTGTTTGCCCCTGAACACGGCTCCCGGGGGGTACTTGGCCCCGGTGAGTCGGTGCGGAGTGAACGGGATGAGCTGACGGGACTCTGGTCTTACTCACTCTTTGAAGACATGATTTTCGCTCCGGATACCGACCGGATGCAGACAGAGAGTCTGTATATGCCCACTGCGGACGCTCTGCGGGGCATTGACCTGATGGTCTTTGATATGCAGGATGTGGGCTCCCGGTACTTCACTTATGCGTCCACTCTTTTCTACACCATGCGTGCCTGCGCCACCAGAGGTTTGCCCCTGTGTGTGCTGGATCGCCCCAACCCGCTGGGCGGCCGGGTGACAGAGGGTTGTCGGCAGGACAGTGATTGCTGTTCTTTCATCGGTCTGACCCGAGTACCCATCCGCCACGGCATGACCATGGGAGAGCTGGCCCGTTTCTACAACGGAACTTACGCACTGGGTTGTGATTTGACAGTGGTACCGCTGGAGGGCTGGACACGTGATATGGACTGGTCAGACACCGGCCTGCCCTTTGTCAAACCCAGCCCCAATCTGCCTACCCCGGATGCGGTGACAGTATACAACGGCACCTGCATGCTGGCCGGCACCAATGTGTCGGAGGGACGGGGCACCACGACTCCCTTTACCACCATCGGGGCTCCCTTTATTCAGCCAAAGATGCTGGCCGATGCCATGAATGATCTGCACCTGCCGGGCCTTATGTTCACCCCTGCCTTTTTCCGTCCGGCCTTTGGCAAATATGCAGGTCAGGTGTGCCGAGGCGTGGACCTCCATGTGACGAATCCCCGTGCCGTCCGGGCCGTGACGATGGGGGTGCATCTTATATATATACTACGCACCCTGTATCCAAGTGATTTCCGTTTCAATCCGCCGACCGCAGGAAGCCGCTGGCACATTGACCTGTCCACCGGCACAAAGGAGATTCGGGAGGGCAAGCGTCCCGCCGAGGACATTCTACGCCGATGGGCGGAGGATTGTGCGCAATTCAGCCGGGAAAGCCGCAAGTTCCGGCTGTATGACTGATGTATCTACCTCACACCGGATGTGGGAGATTCGGATTGGAAAAGCAGGAAGATGGCATGCATTGGCCTCGCATGATCTGTTTGCGGTCTGTGTCACATTTTACCGCAAAGCCATAAACTGTATCAGTCAGACATACTGTCATCCTTGAAAGGAAGCGTTGCATGAGCATCCGTACCTCCTACCGGCACACCCTGTGTGCCAGCTACCTGGGTTACGTCACCCAGGCCATCGTCAACAACTTTGTGCCTCTTCTGCTTCTCACCTTCCACCACAGCTGGGGCATCGGCATGCCCCGGCTGGCCACCCTTCTGTCCATCAACTTTGCTATCCAACTGCTGGTTGACCTATTTGGTGCTCGCTTTGTGGATCGCATTGGGTACCGTCCCTGCATAGTGGCTGCCCACCTGTTTGCCGGTGTCGGCTTGGTCTCCTTGGGCATCCTGCCTCATATTCTGCCTGATCCATTTACGGGCCTGCTGATTTCCATATTCCTGTATGCCATAGGCGGTGGGCTGACTGAGGTGCTGATCGGCCCCATTGTGGAAGCTTGCCCGACCCAACACAAGGAAGCTTCCATGTCTTTGCTTCATTCCTTCTACTGTTGGGGACATGTGTTTGTGATTCTTGTCTCTACTGCTTACTTTGCTCTCTTCGGAACCGAGAACTGGCCTTACCTGGCTTTTTTCTGGTCACTCATCCCGTTTCTCAACGCGGCCTATTTTGCTTTCGTCCCCCTGCGCCGTCTGGATGAGCAAGAGGCGGTGGAACAGATCCCGATGTCCTCATTGGCGAAAAAAACTGTTTTCTGGCTGTTCATGGCCTTGATGCTGTGTGCGGGAGCTTCTGAACAGGCCATGAGTCAATGGGCCTCTGCCTTTGCAGAAGCTGGCCTCGGTGTGAGCAAAACGCTGGGTGACCTGGCCGGACCCTGCATGTTTGCGGCCCTGATGGGTCTTGCCCGACTGGTATCTGCCCGTCTCATGCGTCGTTTCCGGTTAGAGCACCTGATGTTTGTCTGCTGTGTGACCTGTGTACTGAGCTATCTGATCGCTTCTCTCTCTCCACAACCGCTTTTCTCCTTGGTGGGATGTGGCTTGTGCGGTCTGTCGGTAGGCATCATGTGGCCCGGCACCTTCAGTATGGCCTCCCGGGCTCTGCGTGGTGGCGGAACCGCCTTGTTCGCTTTTCTGGCATTAGCCGGGGACATGGGGTGCACTGTGGCTCCTTGGTATGTAGGACTCATGACTTCCCTCTCCCCTGATGGTTCCCTTCGCTCCGGGTTATTGCCAGCCATTTTGTTCCCCACCCTGCTCTTTGTGGGATTGGCGATTTACCGACACGCGGTAAACCGCCAATCAGGAAAGAAAAAAGGTAGGGGCCACCACACATAATAAGGTAAAGCCACACCGTACAATAACGCAAATTTGATGGCATAAATGCACTACGGTGGTACTGTGGTTGAACACAGGTACGAATGAGTCATCTGTTATCATGAATACATGAATATGCATACTGAAAGGATACCGTTGGTTATGAATACCGCTCTGTTTTCCTATATTGCCGCCTGTCCCACCGCCTTCCACACTGTAGCGCATTCGGCTGAACTGTTGACAGAGGCAGGGTATACCTGCCTTACCGAAGCTGAGGACTGGCAGCTGTCACCCGGCCGGGGATACTTTGTCACCCGGAACGGCTCTACTCTCATCGCTTTCCGGATACCTGCAGGTGCTTTTGACAGCTTTATGATGGCGGCTGCCCACGGCGATGCACCCGCCTTCAAAATCAAGGAAAATGCCGAGCTGCCCGATCAGAATTATGTTCGGCTGTCCGTGGAAAAATACGGTGGGATGTTGTGCGCCACCTGGATGGACAGGCCCCTTGGCATAGCCGGACGGGTTACGGTCCGCACAGCGGACGGACTTGAAACGCGTCTGGTTGACCTTTGTTATCCCGTGGATGGAAAGACCTCTGTCAATGCGCTGATTCCCAGTGTAGCCATTCATATGAATCGATCCGCTAATGACAACGCCTCCTACAATCCGGCTGTAGACATGATTCCCCTGGCCGGTACCGCCACTGCCACTGTCGCCGGCGGGTGGAGGGAGGCAGTCGCCCGGGCCGCAGGAACATCGGCGGCGGATATTCTGACCACCGATCTGTACCTGTACAATCCACAGCCGGGTGTGGAGTGGAATGGGCTGATCTCAGCGCCTCGGCTGGATGATTTGCAATGCGCCTTTTGCTGTCTCTCCGGTTTTCTCATTGCAGGTCAGAGGGGGGACACCGGGGCATTACCTGTGCTCTGCCTTTTTGACAACGAGGAGGTGGGATCTCAGACAAAACAAGGAGCGGCGTCCACCTTCCTGTGGGATGTGCTCTGCCGCCTGACTGACTGTCTCGGTCTTTCGCTGTCTGGATTACGCCGCCGCTTGGCCTCCAGTCTGATGCTGTCCTGCGATAACGGGCACGCCATCCATCCCAACCACCCGGAGTATGCCGATAAGAATCACGCTCCCCTCCTGGATGGTGGTGTGGTAATCAAATATAACGCAAGTCAACGTTACACCTCGGATGCCGTATCAGCCGGCTTGTTCCGGTTGATCTGCGAAAAGGCGGGTGTGCCATGTCAGATGTACGCCAACCGGGCAGACATGCCCGGCGGTTCCACACTGGGAAACATTTCCAGCACTCAGGTATCGGTGCCCACGGTGGACATTGGCCTTGCCCAACTGGCCATGCACTCGGCTTTTGAAACCGCCGGAGCCGATGACACTGCGAACATGATCCAGGCCCTGACTGCATTTTATAGCTCGTCGGTTCACATGGGATCAGACGGACAGTATGGGATACAGACAGTGTAACAGGCGCAATCCGGTCAGGTATTGATGCAAAGCGCCGCAATATACGATCTCATGAAGCCCGCTGCCAGTCAAAGCAGCGGGCTTTTTGTGTTATAAGTTCATTTGTGGGTGTCTTACTCATTTACTCATTTACTCATACACTGGTACGATCAGCACCTTCTCTGCGTTCTGCTCCTGCAGCGGAACGCTCAGCATGCCGGCTTCGTCCACCTTGCATGTTTGTGTTTTTTCCATACCATCCTGTCCGTACACCGTCACCGTGAATGCGGCAAACCGGCCGGGTGTGTAGCACAGCATCATGTCGGCTACTCCATCATGGCAGGTCAGGGTCAGGGAACCGTCCCGATTCACTTCCACACCGTATGCATGACCGCCGTAGGTGGTGGAGGTCACGCCCATGTATTCCCAGGAGTCATTGAAGGAAGGCGCAATGTGAAGTCCGTCTGCTTCAGCATCAAGGCCCATCAGTCCGTGAAGGTATACGGTAGGTACAAGGCCGCTTTCGGGGAACTCCCCTACCAAGCCTTCCAACCAGGCAGCCGATCCACTGGCCGCTTCATCGGAATTCAACCGATTGAATTCATACACCCGGGCGATCTGCTTCAACCGGTCGGTCGTGGATGTGGCGCCCAGGTAACGGGTTCTGGCCATTAGTTCGTAGAAAACAGGGTAGAAAATGTAGCCTCCGTTCTCACAATGCAGCCCGTATGCTGCACTCCCAAAGGGATTGATCCCCTCCGGTCCATGCCACCAGACCATTCCGCTTACGGCGTTCTCCTTGTTGTTGATCGCAACGGTATTGACGGTCGGAGCCAGCACAAGATTCTCATCAAATTTCAGAATTTTGCGGTATTGAGATGTTTTTCTCATGACCGTGGCATATGACAGTATCTCCGCTCCGGTTCGATCCTCCCCTTCTATGATCCGGCGGCCGTCAATCCAATCAAAGATCAAAGCCGCCTTCTCGGCGTCCCCAAGACCGTATTTTAAGGCTTCAAAGTTGAGAAAGGTAAAGCCATAATCCACCCGATCGCCCTCGGTGTCCACACAGGCGATATACCGGCTCGTTTCATCAGACCAGAATGTCTCATCATACGCCGCCTGGGCTTTTTCTGACAGCGCGTGAAGTGCGGGCAGTCTGTCCAGATACTCACCACCCAGCATTCTGTATATACCGATCATAGCCTGAAGTGATTCATAAAACAAAGCCGATTCATATGCATCCAGGTTTCCGAAGCAGAGGTTATCCCAGTAGTTAGAAGCAGCTGAATTGGGCAGACCGGTATTGTTCCAACAGGTCTCCCCCGTGGCCTTGACATAATCAAACCGTTCGCTTCCGTCCGCAGTCAGGTACACGGATTGCTCATCCAAACGGATGACGCCATCCTCCCCGTGAAGGGAGTACAGGATGTAATTCCAGGCAGCTTCCACCTTTTCCAGCACGGTGCGTCCGTTGGAAGCATCCAAGGCCGCATACTCGCCTCCGGCTGTACTGGTATCTTTTTCATACAGGAATTCGGTGCTATTTTCCCAGGCAATGACATCATAAACAGCCGCAATATAACGGAATGTACCGTCATAATGGATACAATAGGTGTCCGATACCTGCCAGTAGGGGTAGGTCGACCATGACCACATGTACCCGTTTTCTGTTTGCGGGAAGCCTACAATCTTTCCCTTGAGGTCATTGATGTAGTTGACGTCACCGCTCCACATGATCTTTTCGGAAATCCACTCAAAATAGGTGGGCTCATTGCCAAAGCGATATACCAGATTCTGTCCGTCATCTACGGCCCCGAACATATGCCACATGGCATTTGACACATAGGCAACCGCATCGTTCTTATCGTTATAAAAGGGTGTATTCCCGTATTCCGGCTTAAAATCCTCAGCATCCAACTCATATCCTGCATCTGAATGAATGGATTCCGTAGCTTGATAATCCAGCCGGACGGCCAGCTGCCCCACTGTGGGAGAAGCATCTGCTATCAGCCTTTTTATGGCATTGTCAAACCCAGCCAAGGAAGCCGCCGACAGGTTGATACCCTCACCGTCAACCGTTATATTATAACCGCAGTCAGATACCTGTTGCTCATCGCAGAGCAGCATGCGGATGGCGGCACCGGTGTCTTCGGAGTTGTCAGCCGCCATGGGTAGTGCCACACCGGTAGCGGCCGCTATGACATCCCGCAGAATACAGGCAGCGACAACGGAAGCATGTTCACCGTTTGTATATGTGATAGTACTGACCGCCTGCCCGTGATCGACGAGGGACAGGGATACCGGTTGAGTGGGTTCACCGGTTTGAGTCTCAGTGTCTGCGGTCTCCCGGTTCGGGTCGCCGGTCTGACCTGCATCAACCTGAGCACCCGTCGGTTGTGGAGGTTGATTTTCTCTCCCGGTCTGACAACCGGCCAGAGCGCCCAGCGTCAGCACAAGTGCGAGGAGCAGTGTCATATGGCGTGTGATTCTCTGTATTCGTTTCATAATTCGGATACCTGTTCCTTTCCGGACGTATTGTCCACACCGATCGGCCTGGGTTGATTCAATCATCCCTTGACCATATCGTCCATCGTATACAAGCCGGGCGCCTTTTTGCAAACGTAAGCAGCCGCTGTCAGGGCCCCTTCCGCAAACAGAGCACGGCTCTGGGCTTCATGCTTGAGTGTGATAATCTGGGATCCGGTGGCCAGGATGACCTCATGCATCCCTACCACATTTCCCATACGCAAAGAGTGCATCCCGATCTCATTCGGCGTTCTCTTTCCCTGCCCCTGCCTTCCCATCACGGGATAAGCCTCCGGGCGGAATTCGGTTACGGCGCGGAGCAGCATATTGGCCGTCCCACTGGGAGCATCCAGCTTGCGGTCATGGTGTGCCTCTACAATTTCGATCTCCGCATCCGGCATGGCGGCCGCTGCCATTTTGGCAAGCTCGATCAGCAGGGCAATGCCAAAGGACATATTGGCTGAGAAGAATATGGGAATCTGTCCGGAGGCCGCCCGGATGGCCGCTGTCTCTGGCTCCGTCTGCCCTGTGGTTGCGATAACCAGCGGCAGACGAGCGGAAACAGCGAAATCCAACAAGTCATGAGTCAGACTGTGATGAGAGAAATCCACGATACAGTCCACATCCCTGCAGGCATCGGAAAAATTGTTGTCACAGCGGACGGAGGTATCTGTCATGGTGGCATCGGCCATGGTATCCACACCTGCTGTCAGCACCATATCACGGTAGCCGTTCTCCAGCAGTGTACGCACCTCCCGGCCCATGTGTCCGCAATAGCCGACCAAAAGAATCTTGATCATGATGCCTCCTCAGTTTTGCTTCATACGGACGCCGGAAGCTCGCATAAGCGAGAACAGCTGCTCTTGGTGAGCCGGTTCCAGTGGAGTCAGCGGCAAGCGTAAATAATTTTCGCCATACCCCATGGCCGCTACGGCAGCTTTCACCGGAATGGGATTGACCTCGCAGAACAAAGCCTTGATAAGAGGCAGAAGCTCCAGCTGAAGGGCGGCAGAACCCTTCACATCCCCGGCAAAGAAACGGCGGCAGATGTCCGCTGTCTTCTCCGGCAGGACATTGGACAACACCGAAATGACACCTTTCCCACCCAAGGACAGGATGGGAACGATCTGATCGTCGTTGCCTGAATAGATATCCAGCTTGTCTCCCACCAGTGAGGCCAGCTCTGCGATCTGGGAAATATTTCCGCACGCTTCCTTGACTGCCACAATATGGGGATGGTCTGCCAGCTGCGCCACAGTGGTGGGAAGCATGTTACAGCCTGTCCGGCTGGGTACATTATACAGAATACAGGGCTTAGTGCTCTCATCCGCCACCGCCCGGAAGGAAGCTACAAGGCCCGCCTGGGTCGCCTTGTTATAGTAAGGCGTTACCAACAGCATAGCATCGGCCCCCGCTTCGCAGGCATACTTGGTCAGCTCGATGGCATATGCGGTGTCATTGGAGCCGGTACCGGCAATCACCGGGACCCGTCCCCGTGTCTGCTCCACACAGAAGCGAATGGCCGCTCTGTGCTCTTCATCCGTCAAGGTGGAGCCCTCGCCGGTGGTGCCGACAGCCACCAGGGCATCCACACCGGCCTCTATCTGCCACTCAATCAAGTTGGCAAAGTGTTCAAAATCAATGCCCTCCCGGGTCAGCGGTGTGACCAACGCAGT
>CAZQAI010000045.1:0-9773 GCA_964591305.1 uncultured Clostridium sp. | reverse complement strand
CCCCTCGCCCCACTCTACAGTGGAAAAGGGAGCGTACTATAGAGGGTGGCTGAACGGTAACCAAAACACAACCCTATACTGAATTATTTACAAATCGTTTATTGATATTGCGTGAAAAAAGAGGTATAATAAAAAAGAATTTCTTTGGGAGGAAAAATATGTTATGAACGCACTTATGTTATTGGATGCCGCCACAAGCGGCTCCTGGATCTCGATCGTCCTGATGGTGGGCCTTCTGGTGGTCATGTACTTTGTCATGATCCGCCCAGGTAAAAAGCAGGAAAAGGAAGCTGCCAACATGCGGGACAATTTGCAGGTGGGCGATGAAATTACCACCATCGGTGGTATCATTGGAAAGATTGTCAGCATCAGAGACGAGACATTGGTACTGGAGACCAGCCATGATCGCACGCACATCCGCATCCTCAAATCCGCCGTCAGCCGTGTGGATGTCAAAGCAGAGGATGCTCAGGATTAAAGCACCAATCCGTCCGGATATATGGCTGTTCCATCAAGACAGACTGATATTTTGGTATCTCTGTTCTGGTTTTTCTTCTGTCTGCATACAATGAACCAGTCCAATCAGAAAAGGCGTGGTTACCGGTTTGAAAAGGTCACGAACGATTCAAACAGCAGTTTTGCTCTCTGATATATTGAAACCGCCATTACGGTTATACCGGGGGCCAAGCCGCACTTCCACGCAATCAGAAAGGAATGGTCATACGTATGAACAGCTTTTCATCCAGACGAACAGGCGGTCGCAACCGGGATGTCACCACAGGGCGGCCCCAAACCAGTCGTTTCTCGTCCCGTCCCTCCGTCAGGGGACATCACCCCGCGCGGAGATCAGCCGGAGCAAAAGAAACGGTCAGAGGACTTCCGGCGCCTGGTCGGGAATATAACCGGAATGCCGCCCGCAGCCATGATACAGAGTCAGATATCCAGACCGGGAACAGCTTTGGCGTAGCACTTCGAGCAGGCTTGTTTTCCCTTCCTGTTACGCTGGTTATTGGCCTCATCTTCCTGCTGATCGCAGCCGGTGTGGCGTATGTCAATCCGGATCCTGACCGTCTGCTAACGCCACTGGGGTTGTGTGCCTTAGGGCTTTGTGCTTTGTGCGGCGGGTTTGTTAGCGCCCGCCGCGGCGGATGTGCCCCTGTTCTCTGCAGCGCAGTAGGCGGCGTGTTATTTGGTCTTTGTCTGTTTTTGGGTTCCTTGATTCTGGAAGATGCAGCAGCCGGAGATGCGGCTCTGTCTATGGGACTGTCCTCTGCAGCGACAGCCGGTCTGTATGTTGGAATAACCGCATTGGAAATAGTGGGTGCGTTGATTGGCAGGCACAGATAAAGGGACACATGTGGTTCCGTCAAGAAAGTGCACATCCGATCTGTCAGCCCGAACATCTGCCAAACAGGAGATATGTATGGTGAAAGTAAAAGAAAAGAGCGGCCTTCTTCTGACCTCTCTTCAAAAGAAAATGCTGCCGGCGCTCACTCTCCCGATGGAGATCGATTGTCCGGTGGCTCTGCGATACTCTTTGGCTAAGTATGATGCCGATGCAGTAGCCGAGGCATATGACAGCCTGCGTCAGCTTGAGGCACAGGGACTGCTGGAAAACGCATGATCTCACCTCGAGAACATGATATTTATAAATTCAATTTGTCGAAGATGTAAAAACCGAGGCTTTTTTATTTATAATGGCGTGACAAGTCGCATACTCAGGAACGTTTTTCACCGGGCGTTCTCACCGCGTAACCGAGCAAAAAATATGACATTTTTTTACGACGTGTTTGACAAAAATGAAAAAGTATGTTATAATAATGTTAACAACATGCAATATCTGCCCGCATATTTTCATTTTTTGTTCGAATTCATATGGAGGTATACCATGCTCGGAGCCATACTCGGTGATATAATCGGATCTGCATACGAATTCTCGCCGCTGAAAACCAAGGAATTTCCGTTGTTCTCTCCGGAAAGCCACCCCACAGACGACAGCATTATGACGGTTGCCATCAGCCTTGTGACAGCGGCATCCGATTGCACCGATGAAAAGAAGTACAAGGCGGACATTGTTCGTTTTATGCGTCTCCTGGGTCGGGAATATCCGCAAGCGGGGTATGGAATGCGTTTTTCCAAGTGGCTTTTTTCTGACGATGATATTCCCTATCATAGTTACGGAAACGGCTCCGCCATGAGAGTTTCCCCCGTTGCATGGAAGGCTCAGTCCCTTGCTGAGGCAGAGCGGTTGGCACGATGGAGTGCCGAGGTGACTCATGACCATCCCGATGGCGTGCGAGGCGCTCAAGCTGTTGCGGCCGCGATCTACCTAGCCCGCACGGAACACAGCATGGGGCGTATCCGGGGTTATGTGTCCTCCTATTACTATCCGCTGGATTTCCGAATTGATAAGATACGCCCTTCCTACCGATACGATGAGACCTGCTCCGGCAGTGTCCCGCAAGCCATCGAGTGCTTTCTGGAATCTACCGGGTACGAGGATGCTGTGCGGAATGCGGTTTCCTTGGGAGGAGATGCGGATACACAAGCGTGCATTGCAGGCTCTATTGCTGAGGCCTACTTCGGCATTCCTCCCCAAATCCGAAAAGTCGGCCTTTCATGCATGGACGAACGCTTGTCCCATCTCTTTATGGCATATGCACCTCGCCTGTATCCCAAGCGTGACACAGCATATACGGAGTCATAACAGAGAGCCTATCTAATACTTATAGGAAAAGCAATACCTCCAAACGGTTGGTATTGCTTTTTTCAGGCATTCACGTATCATTCACGGTAAAATGGCAGTTTCTACTTTTGAACCGGGTCGATCATGTACCTTTTCACCACAGGCCAGGCGGCGTAGGTGTACATGAAGCCGGAGAAGGCCAGAAAATATAGAAATGGAAGAATGATGACAACATACACCTTGATCTGGACACATACAACGATCAAGGCCACAGCCAGTACTGTCATGAGCAGGATGCCAAGGACGGCCATCAGATTGCGTTTGATCCCCAGTGCCGTGAAAATCAGCGCATTTTTCAGAATTTTGTTTAATTTCATGTCGAAGGTCACCATCATAAGGTAAATATAGAAACGCATGATCATCCAGATAATGGCCAGTGCGGCTGTCATCACATACATGAAATTGTTCAGTCCGGTGGGGTCAGAATTGAAAAAGAAGGAAAAGTTGAATCCCAATGTCAGAAAAATCAGACAGTCCAGTATGCCTGTCAGAAGGCCTTGCTTGAGGTTTCGTTTTATGGCATAAAAATAATCTGACACAATGAACACACCGTCTCCCCGCACCAAATTCCGGAGAATGTAGATAGAACCGACCTTCTGCCACCCATATGTGACTACATGAAACAGAGCCAAGCCTCCTATGATCCAATACACCGGCGTGTTAAAAGCAGGAATCTTCGACAACCCAAAGAATGCAGTAAAAAGTGTAATTCCCTGCGCTGTGGGAACGGTAGTCTGAGCACCCAAAAGAGGCGCATACAGCGGGTAATATTGCACAGGCGTATGAGGACCGGTCATATAGGCATACAAACAAAGCAACAGAGGAATGACCTGCACCAACATGATCAGGTTCAGAGACACAAGCTTCCAGAATTTTCTTTCCCATATTTTAAAGAAGAATTTCAGATTGGGCGTGGTGTCCTCCCCTTTTTCTACACCCGGGCCATCACGCATAGGATCAAGAAGTTTCAGGGGGCCTCTCTTTTTCTTGGGGGTTTCGCTCATGGATTTATACATCCTTTCAGTCGGCTGCAAGCCGACATATTGATCACATCAAGGATTGCATGCACTGTCTACTTGACTGACAAAACCGCATATTACATGATTTGATACAGCCATAAAGAGTACAGGCCTTGCACGATTACAGTCAGCAGTCCTGCGCTGAGAGAAACAGCGGCATGGACAGCCAAAAGAGGGGAGAGTCCCCGCTCGCCGGGTTGCAGTTGTACAGTCGGATCGGCCAGTCCGGACGAAGTCATACATGAAGTCAACGCCAAGGCCACGCGCGGCAGGTACAGAATCAGGGTGCATATAAGAAAAGGGAGAACAGCCGCATGGGCTGATGTACCTGAAGTCTGCAAAGCATATAAGGCAGCCCCGTCACTTAAGCCGCAAAATACGGCAAGACCCTTTGAGAGGCCTCGGCCAAAGGCGCACAAGCCAGCAGCACACCACAGCAACCAGACAGGCAGGCGTTGAAGACAGAGCCGCAGCCAAAAAGTCAGACCCTTTCTACCCTGCGTCGGCAGATGGGCGGACACGAGCGAGGCAGTGGTGTCCGCATCGGACAGCAGAGAGGCCAGAACCAGGCCCAAACAGCCGGCAATCAGAAGCAATATCGGCCAGACTACAACCTCCCGCACGCGGAGTTTTGCTTGAAGGGCTGTCCGCCCCGTCGTCCTACACAGTTGTTTATCGGCTTTGTCATCCGGCGCTGCTACCGGTACTTCCAACTGCCGTTGTACATCGTTCTCTTTTCCCATCCCTGTGCCTCCCGAAATGAATTCGGTATAGCCTATGTAAGAATTCGGACAACTATGACGTTTACAGCGTTTTTTGATTCGATTTTTATTATATCACAAAATTGTTATGCCGATATGAACAAAACCGGGTCTCTTGCTGCAGTTGATCTATTCCCCAAGTATGCCCCTTCTCCACCATAGAACAGAGTGAGGAAACCCCAGCAAAGACATTTTTACTGTCCGGTTCATGATTCGTTCTGACGCATGATTTCAAAGGCCAGTATGGCTGCAGACGCTGCCGAGGAAAGCGAACCTTGAAAATTCCGTCGATACCCGATGCGAACTGTCAGATCGGAACGATCCAGCACAGCCCGACTGATGCCCCGTTTTTCTCCGCCGATGACAAGCAGAAGCGGCAGGTGAAGGTCGGCTTCCCGCAGATCTACCGCATTCCGTATGCCGGCGCAAGCCACTCGGAATTTCCATGATTTGAATATGTCCACCGCGCGGGACGGATCAGCTACATACAGCGGTATTTTCTCGGAGGTACCGGCCGAGGAACGGGCCACAAGGCCTGCCGATCCCATCCAATTGCGTGGCGGCAGGATCACACCATCTGCCCCGGCTGCATACAGCGAACGTAGTGTATACCCAAAATTATACGGGTCCTCAATACCATCCAGCAACACATAGAATCCATCTTTCTTGGGCGCTTTCCTGATGCTCTCTAAGTCGGGTAGGGTGCGGTCTGAACAGACAGCGGCAATGCCTCCATGCGTGTTGCTCGAGGTGAAAGCGGCCAGATCCTCCGGTCTTACGGCTTCTATGGTAAAACCCTGTTCCTTCGCCTGATGTCTCAGGAAGGCAAGTTCCCGTGTCTTTCGATCCATCCGAGTCTTATCTACAAACACCGTCAGCACGCGGCGGTTGTTGAAGGAACGGATGGCAGGATCCAGGACAGCAGAAATGGCTGTCATGCCCTCAAAGAGGTCAGGGTGATGCACCATATCTGTTGATGGGGTTGATGGGTTTGTGTGTTCATCCATACGGTCTACCGCATTTTTTCCCTCCCTGTCGGGGAACTGAGTTACTTTTTGCTTGTCTTTCATGGGATTCCTTTCAAGGATGCAAGGATATTATCTTCCCGTCTTGCATAGATTGTTCATAAGGACGCCGGGCAGAAGGCCTTTGGCAGGGAGGGTGAGAGTAGAGTATGATGTACATTGCGTCGGACAAAGAGCGGTGTGTGGTGTTGGCCGCTTACCTTGTAGAAAATCAGTCCACCGTGCGGGCCACGGCCCGACGGTTCGGGATCAGTAAAAGCACGGTACATAAAGACATCACGCAAACCCTGCGTCATGTTAACATGCCCCTTTATGAAGAAGCCATTCGTGTACTCAGCAGGAACAAGCAGGAGCGGCATCTGCGAGGGGGAGAGGCTACCAGAAAAAAGTATCTGGCTGAGTCTCACAGAAAGCAGCCGTGACGAAAAAAAGCAAGCTTTCCTACGTGCCGGACGGTTTGATACCAATCCATGTTAGAGATGTCCCTTCAGTCCGAAGATGAAGGCACGATACCAAGAAAACAGCCAATTAAATCCGAAGATTCTGTGAACCTCAAAAACCCACCCCAACGGGGGTGGGTTTGTGGCTTGGAGCTGATGGCCGGATTCGAACCGGCGACCTGCTGATTACGAATCAGCTGCTCTACCAGCTGAGCCACACCAGCACCCTTTTGTCCGGGTAATCATCATCACGGTGACTCACCTTGACAACGAGCATATTATAGCATAAATCAAGCTGTTTTGCAAGGGGTTTTTGAAAAAAAGTGAGGAAACTGCGTTTTCCGAGTTACAGTTCAGCCACTCTCTATAGTACGCTCTCTTTTCCACTGTAGAGTGGGGCGAGGGGCCCCGCGACTGCGTTTAGGTTATGTTGGGTGCCATGAACACCGGTTTTCCGGAAAAGTCATCACGATAAATTCAATACATAATAAATGTATTAAAAGTTCTTTGGGGGGTCTGGGGGCTCCTCCATTCCCCGGTTGAACTGTAACGTTTTCCGATCTCGACTACGTTCAACCGCTCAAGGGGATTCCACCCCGCTGGTAAGACAACACCGTGTCATCATCACCCATGCATGCGGAATGTACTGTTTCTGATCTGTTCAAAAGTTACATACGCCAGCTGTGCGGCGGCTTGATCAGGCAGACAGCGTAGACTGAAGGCAGGGATGTCACGGGTTAATGCGCCGACCAAGGCTGCCATGCGATCCTGCATGGCCGTCTCCCGCGGCAGCATGGTACCCTCCAGAAGCTTTGTCACAGTTTCGGACACCGGTGAGGAGACAATTTCATTTTTTGTTCCCTGCTCCAAAAAGCAAAGGGCGCAGAGAGGGCACCGGGTATTGGTCTGTTCACCCTCCTTGCCGCACCAAGGTGTTCCATACGCCCACCAGTGACCATCTTGAGCTCGTCTGACAAGTGGCTTATCTCCATTCACTACTATAACTCGTTTGCCATATGTCTGTCTCCACAGAGACATATGGGTGGTCTTCCCTGTTCCCCGAGGGGCGGAAAAGGCATACCCGCACCCGTCCACAGATACCACCGCCGCATGGAGCAACAAGGCATCATATGCCGGCATACGGCCGCATATTTCCATGTACAGGAGTGCACTCTCTGCTTGAGGCACCGTCATGGGCCGTCCGCAGGTCTGCCTGTATGCTTGTAGCTGTTGGCTTGTCACGGACACGCGAAAAGCCGGCGGTTCGTCTGCCAAAGGAGAGACTACATAATCCCGGCATAATTCTTCCACAGAGCCGAACCGGTTGTCAATTTCCACCGGTATGTCAGCCAGTTTCACGGTAAATATACTGATCCCTCCTCTCTGCATCATAATTCGATTCCTTTATAGAACACAAGCGAACAGTGTCACAGGACAGCCATTCGCTTGTGTGTTCTATGTCATGATTTCATATCTTCGCTTAAGGTAATAATCAGCGACCGCACAATCCGAGGCCGCACAATCCAAGGCGGTAGTGCTTCAGACGAACTTTTTCATGACATCAGTGGCCTCCTCGGCAGGGAGGGAAACAGTCATGAGAATGTTCAGATCGGCACCGCGAGTCAGCTTCTCCAAATTTGTAAGGAAAGTATCAAAGGCCACCTTATCGCCGTTGCAGATCTTGAGTGCAGAGTCAATGAACAGGTCGGTCACGTCGCTGTTGCTGGCCAGAATCCCGGCTACAAAACCGCCAAGGCCTGATGCATCGGATATCAAATATTCGTCTGTATTTATCAAGCGCACCTGATAGTTGATGTCATAACGGAGCTTGGAACCTTTCTCTAAGCAAACAACATTCCCCTTTGAGGTAGAAAGAGCTTCGTTTGCCTTATCGATGAGGGTCTTCGTTTTGCCAGTACCTTTTACGCCGACTACAAGTTTGATCATATATGTTCATCCTTTCTCTCTGTTCCTGGCTCCTCATGGGAGCGGGAGCAGGTTGATTGCACTTGTATTATAACACATGGGCGAAGGAAATGCAAGCCTTTTTTGTATGTTTTCATGTTTTTTTCACACAGAGAGTTACCGTTCCGCCGAGAATAGGATGTTTTGTTTGCAAGCGACTGCATCTCCACAAGCTCCTCTTATGTTCTTGCCTCCTATGATCGGGCTGTCTCACTAAGGTGAGCCAGCCCGGCAAATTCTCCGTTTTTGCAAGCATACTATCTGATTATTCTTATTTTGCAAAAAGCATCGGATATTGCTCAAAATGCCTCAACTCAACCGCATTTGCAATTCAGCGCGTCTGCTCTCATACCCTGGCTTTCCAAGAAGCGCAAACATGTTCTTCTTGTACGCCTCAACGCCAGGCTGATCAAAAGGATTGACCCCCAGCAGGTATCCGGAGACAGCACAGGCCAGTTCAAAGAAGTAGATCAGCTGTCCCAGTGTATAGGCAGTCTTATCGCTCATCTCAATCACCAGATTGGGTACGCCGCCATCAACATGGGCCAACAGTGTGGCCTGCATGGCGGTCTTTTTTACCTGATTCAGATCCTTGCCCGAAAGGAAATTCAGGCCATCAATATTGGCCTTATCATCCGGAATCTGATACGAAACGCCGGCATCCTCGATGGAGATGACAGTCTCAAATAAATTTCTCATACCGTCCTGAATATACTGTCCCAGTGAGTGAAGATCCGTGGAGAAGACCACCGATGCGGGAAAAATTCCGCGTTTATCCTTGCCTTCACTCTCACCGTACAGCTGTTTCCACCACTCGTTGAGCATAGCGCAAGAAGGCTCATATCCTACCAGAATCTCGGTCATCTTACCCTTGCGATACAGGATGTTCCGCAGGGCAGCATATCGATACGCATCGTTTTCTGCCAGGGAGGGAGAAGTATACCGTTTCATGGAGTCGGCAGCTCCCTGCATCAAGGCGTCAATGTCAATGCCCGCCACAGCAATGGGGAGCAAGCCAACTGCGGTGAGCACGGAAAAACGGCCGCCAACGTCATCGGGTACCACGAAGGTCTCATAACCCGCTTGATCCGAAAATTGCTTCAACGTACCTTTTTGCCTGTCGGTGGTGACAAAGATTCGTTGCTTAGCGCCTTCTTTTCCATACTTTCTTTCTAGAAGCTCACGGAAAACGCGGAATGCGACAGCCGGCTCGGTGGTTGTACCGGATTTGGAAATCACATTGATACAGACATCCTTTCCCTCACACAGTGTGACCAATTCAGAAAGAGCCTGTGCGCTGATGCTGTTTCCGGCAAAATAAATATCAGGCGTGTCCTTTGGCAGGTTATTGTACAGGGGGGATTTAAGACACTCTATGACAGCTCTGGCACCCAGATAGGAACCGCCAATTCCGATGGCGATGAATACCTGGCAGGAGTTCTTGATTTTGATAGCAGCCGCCTTGATACGGGCAAACTCCTCCTTGTCATAGTCTACAGGGAGCGTAATCCATCCCAGAAAATCGTTCCCCGCCCCGTTGCGGGAAGTCAACAGCTCATGGGCAGCCGTGACCATCGGTTGAATATGGGTGTACTCCTCGGATTTCACAAAAGAGGCAGCATACCTGTCGTTCAGTCTGATTGACATACCAATCACCTTCCGTTTCTTCATATTTGCCATATTATTATACACCATCCGGTTGGCTTTTTCAAGTATCTGACCAAGATTTCGCCGGGTAAACATTTACTTTTCCCTTACAGTTCAGCCGGGGAATGGAGGAGCCCTCAGACCTCCAAAGAACTTTCAATACATTTATT
>CAZQAI010000044.1:0-9780 GCA_964591305.1 uncultured Clostridium sp. | reverse complement strand
CACTCTACAGTGGAAAAGGGAGCGTACTATAGAGGGTGGCTGAACTGTAACCATGATTCCGAAAGACAATCGCTTCATCTCACAGATTACCTACTTATTGTGCCGATTGCTCGCTTCTGTCATACCGAGAGACTCGATTTCATGAGGCAATACCGTACAATTCGCGCCTTAACAGCATCATCACCATGATATGAATTTTCCTGATCCGGTATAAAAGCAAGCTATATGTCAGATACTTACAAAAAAGTCGTGAGGTCTGATATGGTGGATACAAAAGGTCTGGTTGATAAAAAAGCTCGTGTAAAGGAATATGTATGCGTCGCCTGCATAGGAGCCTTGGGATATTCGCTGCTCGAAATACTGTGGCGGGGACATACCCATTGGAGTATGACTCTGACCGGTGGGCTCTGTCTGCCGCTGATCTATCAGGTGCATGCCGCCCGTCGGCCGGGCTTGCTCGGCAGATCACTGATCTGCGCCGGTATCGTGACGACAGTGGAATTTCTGGTAGGTGTCACGGTTAATTTGCTGCTGGGCTGGCATGTGTGGGATTATTCGGAACAACGCTTCAACCTGTTAGGGCAGGTGTGCCCCCTCTTTTCCCTGCTCTGGTGCCTGCTTTCCATGGCTATTTACCCGCTTTGCCATGCCCTGCGCAGGCATTTTCGGCACATTGCGTAATGTGGGACATGCCATATGGAAAAGCCGGTGCTTCTCATACCGGAGAGAAGCACCGGTGAACACCGATATGATCCTATCGGAAAAATCATCCGGCTTCGGCCTCGCTCCGCACGTTTCACCCTGCAGCGCAGTGCCGGCACAGACGAACCACTCCTTTGATCAGCAGATTGACCAACAGTATGGCCAGTGAGACCACCGCAGCACATTCCAGCTGCATCTGGGCTTCAAACTGATTAATCATCAAGGACACCGGTTTATTGCCGGTGGAGGCTAGGAAGGAAACTGCCGATATGGTCATCATACAGTTGACGAAGAAATAGGAGAACATTTCCAGCAGTGTGCCCCGGCAGGTGGGCAGAAAGACATCCCGGATCATATGTGCCCGTCCGATACCCAACGTCTGCCCCACTGCTTCCAGGTTCTCATTGAGCTTGGACAAGCTGTTGTACATCATAAGGTACGGAGATGAGATAAAGTGCACCATATTGACCATAACCAGAATGGCCATGGTACCGTATAGAAAGCTTCCCTTGAAAGCAAGCACATACGAAAGACCCAAGACAATGCCGGGTATGGTAGCGGTGGTCATGGTGGAAAGATGCAGAAACCGGGAGGCTCCTGATCTCATGTGAGCTGTCATGTAGGCCGTTATGAAGGAAACGCATACGCCGATCAGCGACACCAGCAGGGCGATGATCACTGAATTGAGCAGGTACTCATCTGCATGAAGATCGATCGCTTTCTGCACATTGGCAAAGGTAAAGGACAAGTCGCCGGGGTAATCGGCGGCAAAACCGGTGAGTGTGAAGGAAAGGACAGGAGCCACCAGCACCAGTGACATAAGGATACAGAAAGCGTAAGCGATGATTCGCCCGCCCCTTCCCTTCTCTGTCTCGAAGGGACGGCGGACGTATCCCGCATGTCCCCGATCCTTGTTCACAAGGTCAATGACAAAAGCAGCTACCGCCGGGACAAGCAGGAGACACCCGTATACAGCTCCCTTCCCAAAGTTCAACTGACCGATCACCTCCTGGTACATCACCACAGGAATGGTGGTATACTTGCCTCCCACCATCAGCGGCACGCCATAATCGGTGATGACAAGGGTAAAAAGGAAAACAGAATGGATATAAGAGGTTTCCGCAGGTATGGCAGTGTGATAGCAGTAAAACGCCGCAATCGACCGATGCCAAGCACGTGGGCAGCCTCATACACAAAGCGAGCAGGCACGCGCATATTCTCATGGCTGTATTTTAATTTTTCATACATAATGTCTCCTTACATAATTTTGAGGCAGCGTGTTGCGATATACCGTCAGATAGCATAGGTTTGATCGATCCGCTTGAGCTCATTGAAGGAATCGATCTCCACCACATCGTCAGGGTGGCAGGGGCGGATCTCCATACGGTAGTGTTCCTTTTTATAAACCAATGGTGTACCTGGGTCCAGTCCCTCTCTCTTCCGCCGGGTGAATGGAACACGCTTTCGATATCGCTTGCCATTCTGTGACCGTCTTGCTCGTTCCAGTAGGAAATGCCGATCAACTGGTGGCAGTTCTTCCCACCGATGCATTCTTCGGTGATGATGCCGTTTGCATCCGTGCGGACACACCAGTCATCTGTTACCTCAACCGGGAAGCCAAGGTAATTGGAGGTGTATTCATATTTTCGGAACACAGCCGGATTGTGTACCACAAAATCGGATTCAGTCACGTAGGCGTTGGGAAACAGGTACCTGACACACATCACCGTGGATATATTGTTGGCCTCATTGTACATAGGGTTTTCCACAAGGCGGATGTTGGGATACTTGCACAAAAGCTGGTCAAACTGTTCTCCGAGATATCCCCGCGCGATGACAATGTCCCGGATGCCCACTGCCGTGACAGCATCCAACACCGTGTCGATCATGCGTACTCCATTGATACGCACCAACGGCTTCGGGGTATTGAAGGTGATTGGCGCCATGCGCGAGCCAAAGCCTGCCGCCAGGAAAACCGCCCGCTTGACGCGGTAAGACTCCAGGGCCTCGAACCCGCTGTCGGTGATCCGGTTGCCGGACACCCAACCGTACTCTGTCATATTCCGGACTGCCTTGTTGACCGAGCCCAGAGAAAGCCCGGTCACAGCGGCAAGTCCCCTCTGTGTGCAAGGCTCCGTAGCCCTTTCCATCGCAGTGAGAATTTCAAATTCTTTTCTTTGCATATTACAGAATGGTCCTTCCTGTGTGTTTGTAATCTTCCGAGATCGTGTTCATTTTTTCTTTCTTTTCGCATCATAGTGAACATTATACGCCCGTATATGCAGCTTTTCAAGGATCTTAAAAGAATATGAAAGAATAAAAGTTCTCTACAAAGTAAAATCTTGCTTTCCGGTCATTTTACAACGTTTTTTCGCCTCACACATTAAACAAAACACCGCAGGCAGGGTGGACTGCTTGCGGTGTGTGTGGGCATGTTCAAAATAGGGTTAAACAGTTGAAAATTTGTACACAGTCATGAAATCAAAAGTCTGCCCTGGACGAAGAATGGTATCTGTGAATTCCCGATGATGGACAGCATCCGGCATCTTCTGGGTTTCAAGGCAGAAAGCATGCCGCTTGCGCTGGGCATACCCACCGCTCAGGGAAAAGGCCGGGTTGTTCAGGAAGTTGGCGGTATACAGCTGCACACAGGGAGAGTTGGTGAACAACTCCATCTGACAGCCGCTGTCCGGGTCGTATACCCTTCCTCGCAGACGCATCGTGCTGTCTGCCTGTTGCCAACCGGTGAAATTCATGCAGTGATCGTAACCGCCTGCTGTGCGCAGGTCGACATCACCGGAGAGGAAATCCTTCCCTATTGCCTTGGGAGCGGTGCGGAAATCGAAGGGCGTCCCCTCGACCGGCACCACCTCTCCGGTGGGGACAAGGCCGGCGTCTGTTCTCAGGTAGGATTCGGCATCCAGCCACAGCACCTGATCCAGTACATCTCCGGACGCGTACCCACCCAGATTGAAATAAGTATGGTTGGTCAAGTTTACGGGGGTGGGCTTGTCTGTGACAGCCAGGTAGTGAATGGACAGGGCATTACCCGCTGTCACAGTGAAGGTGACGGTGACATCCAGCGTTCCCGGATATGCTTCCTCCCCATCGGGAGAAAGCAGGTGCATGGTCAGCGAAGGTTCCTCGCCCTCTGTGAGAGCCTCGACCTCCCACAGCCTGTGAGAGAAACCGATCCGCCCGCCGTGAAGGTGGTTGGAGCCGTCGTTGATGTACAGACCGTCGTAAAGTTTCCCGTCCAAGGTAAACCGGCCGTTTGCAATACGGTTGCAGACACGCCCCACCGTAGCGCCCAAATACCCGTCACCACGAGCATAGGACACCGCCGAATCATAACCGCAGACCACATTGCGAAACAAGCCGAACCGATCCTGAGCCATGATGCGCACCACAGTTCCCCCGTAATCCGACAACGACACCGAAAGTCCGGCGGCACCTGTCAGCGTATAAAGACTCGCCGTCTGCCCATCCAGAAGAATTCCGAAGGGATGTTTGCTGATACTCATGGGTTTCATGATCCTTTCTCGTATACACTATAAAGAAGACTTACGCATCTCCGTATCCGCAGGGATTCATGGTTTGCCAGCGGTCGGCATCCCGGCACATATCCTCCATGTTGAACTGCGCATGCCAGCCCAGCATCCGGGCAGCCTTTGACGGGTCGGCATAACAGGCAGCCACATCGCCCGGACGACGGGCTTCGGTCCGGTACGGCACATGACGCCCGGTAACCCGCTCATAGGTATGAATCACATCCAGCACCGAATATCCTGTACCCGTCCCGATGTTGTAGTATTCCACCCCGGTCACCTTTCTGACCCTGTCCAGGGCGCAAAGATGGGCCCGGGCCAGATCCACTACATGGATGTAGTCCCGCACGCCGGTACCGTCGTGTGTGTCATAATCGTCCCCGTACACATGCAGGTAGGGCAGCTTGCCTTCCGCCACCTGGGTCACATAGGGGAAAAGGTTGTTGGGAATCCCTCGGGGATCCTCACCGATCAGGCCGGATTGATGTGCTCCTACCGGGTTGAAGTAGCGCAGGATGGATATGCTCCAGTCAGGATCGGCTTTTTGGATGTCCGCAAGCATCCGTTCAATCATCAGCTTAGTTTCCCCGTAGGGGTTGGTGGTGCCGCCCACCTTGTCCTCCTCCTGGATGGGTACCCGTTCGGGCGTACCGTACACGGTAGCGGAGGAGGAAAACACCAGCCGCTTGACGCCGTACCTTTGCATGGTCTCACACAGGACAAGGGTGGAGACCAGGTTGTTCATGTAATACCGGATGGGTTGACTCACCGATTCTCCCACCGCTTTCAGACCGGCAAAATGGATACAGCTCTCAAGATCCGGGTTCTCCTCGAACACCCGTGGCAGAGCGTCGGCATCGGTCACATCCACCTCGTAGAAAACAGGAGACACACCGGTGATCTGCCGGATACGATCCAGCACCACCGGCTTACTGTTGACAAAGTTATCAGCGACGACCAGCTTCTCACCCCGTCTGGCAAGCTCCACCACGGTATGGGAGCCAATAAAGCCGGCTCCGCCTGTAATCAGTATAGACATAGACATTCCTTTCGGATTTAATGTATCAAAGGGACAACACAGTGCGGCGCAGGATATCCCACTCCCGCTCCATTCCTCGGAGCATCTTGATCTGCGTCCGGGTACGCACCAGGTTATGCGTGGGGTAATCCGTGTGGTAATAGGTATCGCCGTTCAAATAGTCATCCAAAAAACGGATGGCCTGCTCCAGCGTGATGACATAAGCTCCATCAGGCAGCATAGCATACTCCTTGGCATTCAGCGTTCCGGCTGTTCCCTCGGCAAAGCCCTCCGCATACGCCAGAAACATGTCCGGGCGGAAATCCACCTTGCTAATGTCCGGCTCATCCTCAGCGGCCGTGCAGGCGCCTGTGCGGATGGAGTCTCCGAAGTCATACAGGGAGGAACCCGGCATGACGGTGTCCAGGTCAATGACGCATACGCTCTCTCCGGTTGTCTCGTCCAAAAGAATATTGGACAGCTTGGTGTCATTATGCGTCACCCGAAGCGGCAGGCTTCCGTCCGCCAGCGCATCCACAATGAGGGAGCAACGCCCGGAACGTGCCAGGATGAAGTCAATCTCCTCCTGCACCCCTGCGGCCCGGTTCACCGGATCAGCCTTAAGAGTGGCACGGAAATGGGACAGTCTCTTGATCGTATTGTGAAAGTCGGGGATGGATTCGTGGAGCAGAGAGGCATCAAAATCGGAAAGCTGTCTTTGGAAATGTCCAAAGGCACGGCCGACCTTGCGGAAGACATCGGGACTGTCTGCAAGGAGGCGGCATACAGTATGTTCCACGAAATCATAAGCCCGCCAAAAGCGTCCCTCCCTGTCCCTGTACCAGTACACCGCCGGATTCGCCACCGACGGCACGACATGCAGAGTTCCCCGCTCCACATCCCCGCCGGTGCGGGACAGACAGGCGCGGATATGCTCGGTCACGCGGACAATGTTCTCCATGACCTCCTCCGGCCGTTTGAAAATGTCGGTGTTAACCTCCTGGAGCACATACCGCCGCCCTGCGTCCGTAGACAGGATAAAGGTATGGTTGATATGCCCGTTACCGCACGGAGTCATGCCGGTCACTTGTCCTTCAAAGGCAAAGGCAGCACAGATTCCGGCAAGCGGCGGAGTCGGCACGCATGTTCTCTCCATGTCAGTCAGCCCACAGATGCGCAGGGTATTCGCCTTGATCTATGAGCGTCTGCAGAGAGGCCATGACCCAAGGCTTATCCTCGGGGTAGGTGACACCAAACCAAGTGGATTCGGTGCGCAGTACCTTGACATCGACAAGACCGGCCTTCATCATCTTATCCACAGAGTTAGGTAAGAGGCACTCCGCCTTCAAAGGATCGGGCGTACCGGGCAGAGCGGCCATAAAGTCCACAAATTCCCTTTTGAAAAAGTCGATGGTGCGGGCAGACAACCCCCAACAGTTCATGGATACGGTGGTGTCACCGGACAGGTTCACCCACTGTTCGTTCTCATCCAGGTAGGCGGCATGTTCTCCCAGCTTCTTGATCTTTGTCCGCTCCACGATGGAGGTCAGCATGCCGTCCTCGCTCACCTCGCAAACACCCCGGGAGGTGGTCCCCTTGTCAGTCAGGGTATTCTTTACCATAAAGCCCACACAGCAGCAGTGGTCACATGGCCCCCCGGCCAGGTCGCCACTCTCCATCCGGCGCAGATGGTCAGCCAACTTGGCAAAGGTGTCCCGGCCGTAAAAATCATCGGCATTGATGACACCATACGGGCCCTTGATCACATCTCTGGCGGCACGCAGAGCATGAGTCGTTCCCCAGGGCTTGATTCGTCCCTCTGGTACGGTAAAGCCTTCCGGTAGGTCGGTCATCTCCTGGAACACATATGTAACCTTAACCTTTCGGCTGATCCGGGTGCCGATGGTCTCATGGAAGGCCTCATAATTTTCCTTCTTTATAATAAAGACCACCTCATCAAAACCGGCTCTGACAGCATCGAAGACCGAGAAGTCAATAATAAAGCTGCCGTCCGGCGTCATAGGATCCATCTGCTTCAATCCACCGTACCGAGAACCCATACCGGCCGCTAAAATGACAAGCGTCATAGCAACACCTCCGCGTATACACAAAAATTTGGGACATCCGGTTGCCGGACTCCCTATTATATCAATATAATATTATAACTCATTTACAGTGAAATTGCACCCCTCTCCCACATATTTTACAATTTGTTCACAATAAAGCTTGACAAAATACGCAGAATCGTGTATAATATGAGCCGCCATGAGATGTCTCATTTGAGACATCTCATAGAAAGGGGAACCTCATGGACTCAAAAGCAGTCGGAAACGGCGAAATACTCCGCATACTTTCGCAACACTTTCTATTCAGCTCCTGCCCTCCGTCTCTGTTGGAGTCAGCGGCGGCAGGCTGCTGTGTCAAAGATTTTACGCCGGGTCAGGTGCTCAGTCAGTATGACGAGCCACCCTCCTTATGCATACTGTTGACGGGGGCTGCAGCTGTATATACGCCGGGTGAGGAAAATGATTTCCTGCTTCGTGAGCTTCACGCCGGGGACACTTTCGGTGTGGCCAACCTGTTTGCCGCTGCGCCGACTGTCACCCGGGTGGTAGCCGTCAGACCCACATGCGCCCTGTGCATGAAGGAGGACACAGTCCGCCATCTGCTGGAGAACGATTCCGCCCTGTCCATGCGTTATATTGGCTTTCTGTCCGACCGCATCCGTTTTCTCAACCGCCGCATTGCCTGTCTGGGTGCCGGTTCCGCCGCAAACCGTTTGGCGGCCTGGCTGGACGCTGCCGCTCCGGAAGGTATCACATCCTTCACACTTCCCCTGCCCCTCAACCGGCTGGCTGATACCCTGAGTCTTGGCCGTGCTTCCCTGTACCGCGCTTTCCACGAGCTCAGCTCCTCCGGATACCTGGTACGGGATGGGAGATCCATTACCTTTATGGATCGCGCCGGGATGAGGCGTGAGGTGTTGTGTCTCCAGCCTTGATCGCGTAAGGCCCGGCACCCGCATTCCCTGAAACCGGAGGCTCCCCTGAAGCCTCACAAATCATGCACCCCATTGGGGTGCCACAGAAAGGAACCATCATGATGAAACGCACCACAGCCCTTTTTCTGTCCGTCCTTCTTACCCTTCTCTTCGCCCTTGTAGGGTGCACCGAAGGAGGCGATAGCACCGGAACCACAGCCGTTGATACCGACATGACCGATACCGCACCTTCCAATAGCGAGACCGACGCCGGTGTCACCGTCGATCCCGATCTGAATGTCCGTATCATGGTGCTCAGCGGCACGACCGGATTTGGCATGTCCTCCCTCATGGACAAGGCTGCCGCCGGGCAGTCGACGCTGAAGTACACCTTTTCAGTAGAGAATGACGCCTCCAACATTACCCCGGCGCTGCTCAACGGATCGGCGGATATCGCTGCGTTACCTACCAACGCCGCCGCTACTCTATATGCCAAAAAGACCGACTCGGTACAGGTTCTGGCTGTCAACACGCTGGGCGTGCTGTATGTCGTCACCGGGGAGGGTGTGTCGGTATCCTCCTTCGCCGATCTTCAGGGCAAGACTGTGTATTGTCCTGCGCAGAACCCCACTTTTATCTTTTCCGCTTTGTGTGAGAAAAACGGCTTGACGCCCGGCGAGGATATCACCATTGACAACACCTATGCGCAACCCGCCGATCTGCGCACTGCCCTGGCCACCGGGCAGGTGGATATCGCCGTCCTGCCGGAGCCTATGGTGACCATCGCCTGCTCAGCCAACGACAAGCTGTCTGTTGTCCTTGACCTGACCGCCGTATGGGCAGATGCCTTCGGTGATTCCAGTGCGTTGGCCCAGGGATGTGTCGTGGTACGCACGGAATTTGCCAAGGAACACCCTGCCGAAGTGGCAGCCTTCCTGGAAGAGTATGAGGCCTCCATTACCTTTGTCAAGGAGCATCCCGCAGAGGCAGGTGCCATGGTCGAAGCGCAAGGCATTTTCACCAACGGAAATGTGGCTGCTCAAGCCATCCCGAAATGCAACCTCTGCTTTGTAACAGGGCAGGAGATGGCCGACAAGCTGACAGACTTCTACACCGCTTTGTACAATGTCGCGCCCGCTTCCATCGGCGGTGCCCTGCCTGATCAAGGGCTGTATTACGGAGCAGGACAATGAGTGATCCGGCAAGGTCTGCCGCCCCGTCTGCCTTCTCCGCACGCAAACCCGGATGGGCCAGGACGGCACTCCTGTACCTGGGTGTCATGGCTTTTTGGGTGGGGTTGTGGTACCTGGCCGCGTGGCGCCTCGATGAAGGGTTACTCCTCCCCACCCCCGGAGCTGTGTTCTCCCGTCTTGCAGAGCTGGCGGTTACCTCTGCCTTTTGGCGGGCAGTCTTTACCTCTCTTTTACGGATCCTGATCGGCATCGCGGCCGGGGCAGTGGCAGGAGGGCTTCTGGCCCTGGCCACCGCCTTCGTCCCGCCACTGTATACGCTGTTTTACCCGCTGATTACCG
>CAZQAI010000043.1:0-9823 GCA_964591305.1 uncultured Clostridium sp. | reverse complement strand
CCTACATTACCACCGGCATTTTCTACACCGCCTTTCTGCAGGGCTATCACATGAACATCACCGATGCCGGCATTCTGGCTTTCATTCCCTACATAGCCTCTATGTTCGTATTGTTCACCCCATCGCTGCTCAATCATTTTCCCAGACGCAAATGGATTCTGGCTGTCTGTAAATTCCTGTATTACCTGGTGATCCTGGTGGGACTGAACCTGCTCCCCGAGCTGATCTCCGATTCCACCGGCCGACTGTGGGGCATGATCATCATTACCTTCCTGGCCAGTTTTTTTAACATCATCGCCACCTCCGGCTACTCCGCCTGGCACATCCGCTTTCAACCCGAAGAGGTGCGGGCCTACTTCCTATCGGTCAGTCTGTTCGCAACCGCCTTGGTATCCGGCTTGTTGACCCTGATTTCAGGTTGGATTTCAGACCGGCTGGCCGCTATGGGCGCTGCTCAGGAGCTTACCTTCCTGGTCGGCCTCCGATATTTTGCCTTTGCCTTGGGCATCATCAATGTGATTTTCATGCTGATTCCCCGGGAGGTGGAGTATCCCACCATCCATCCCCCCCGCTTCTCGGACATTTTCTCCATTCCCTTACGAAACCGTAAGTTCATGCTGACCATGGTCATCGTGTTTCTGTGGCAGTTCTCTCTGTACTGTTACTCGGCCCAATTGAACTACTATCTGCTCCAAACCATCGGAATGTCCATGTTCTTCTACAATATCATCATCTTCTTGTATGCTGTCTTCTTCTTTGTCTGCATGAACTTCTGGCAGAACATGATACGGAAAACCTCTTGGTTTGTGACCTTCGCCATAGCCCTGCTGATCGTGGCCCCTTTCCAGATACTGTACGGTTTCATTCAACCCGGCCATTATATTGCGTTGGCACTGATTGTTCGTCTGCCCCAGCATTTTGCCGGTGTGGGTCATAATGTAGCCTTTGACAACTTCCAGTACATCAACATGCCTTTGAATAACCGGGAATGCTACACTTCCCTGTATCAGGTCATATTCAATTCGGGTGCGCTGTGCGGCATGATATTCGGTACCGTGTTTGAAAAAGCTACCTCCGACTGGTCCTTCACCGCTTTTGGCTATACCTATACCTCTGGCGTTCCCTTCCTGATTATCCTGTGCGGTATGATTCAATTTGCCATATCCGCCTATGTGCTGATCTTCCGCAAGCATCTGGAGCCGGACCGCTCACGGGCCGACGTGGCATAAGGTAAGGCACCACCGTTCCATTCTGACGGCGTAGCTTCGCCGCCGCTACTGTCAACTACCATACAGAGAGCGAGAAGCTGAACAGTAGCAGCCGGTCTGTGTGTATCATTTTGTTTTCAAATTACCACTTGATTTTCACACTGAACTGTGATATGATACTGTATGATCAATACATTCCGGAAGGAGCACCCCATGGCTGCAAACGAGAGAATCTCAAAGGAAAATTACTATCTGGATATTGCCCAGACGGTAGCGGAACGGTCAACCTGCCTGCGCCGCAAGTTCGGTTCCATTATCGTCAAAAACGATGTGATCCTGTCCACCGGCTACAACGGGGCCCCACGGGGACGGCAGAACTGCTGTGACACCGGCTTTTGTCTGCGCACCCACCTGAACATTCCCCGAGGAGAACGGTATGAGCTGTGCCGCTCGGTGCACTCCGAGGCCAACGCCATCATTAATGCATCAAGGGAACAAATGCTGGGAGCCACCCTTTACATGACCTGCCTGAATCCCACCGACAACAGCCTATATGCCGATACCAACAACTGTGCGATGTGCAAGCGGTTGATCATCAACGCCGGCATTGAAAAGGTTGTCATCCGGGACACGCCGGATACATACCGCACCATTTACGTGCGGGATTGGATTGCAAATGACGAATCCCTCACGGGTACGCTGGGATACTGAACACCGACGCCCTTGACCGCCGCCGGGGAAGCTGCATCGAATCAGAATCGTAGTAAGGAAGGAGTACCATCATGAAGCGTGCAAAGCTGGCCGGGCTTGCCCTGTGCCTCCTGGTTGTTACATGGTTCACCGGATGCACAAGCAAATTGAAAGGGACAGCGGACGGTCTTATAGACACCCGAACCGGACTGATCTATCAGCATGCATCGGTGGTATATAAGCCGGTCGAGACTGGAAAAAAGCACGGCACCCTACAGGTCACAGATAACTTTTCCGTCGATGTGTACCGCATTGAAGGCCTTGACCCCGATCAATGGCTGGTAACAGAGGATGGAGATATTCTGTATGCACAGGATGTGACACTGCCCACCCTCACGGACATGGCTCCTTCTGCCTTCCAGATCTGTCAGGAGGATACCTCTCTTCATATTCTGCGCCGTGTCAGCGAGGGAAACATCGTATCCGCCCTGGTCACTGCCTATGAGACAGGTTCTTCCATCACCTATCCCAGCACCATGCCGGTTCGCTCGTATACCATCCGGTTTGAATCGCAAGCGTACCCCGCCCTCCTGTACTGCCTGACCTACGTGGAGTACGGCAGTGATCTGGAGTATGACGGGGTAAGCTGCGGGAAATACTTCCTGTATAGCGCGTTTGACAGCCGCTTTGTCCCGGTGGGAGAGGACATACACAACATTGTGACCCAAGGCACCGCCAATATCGATACGGAGGTGGATTCATGATGATGGCACAAGCAACCCGTCAGGCCACGGATCCCGTCACTGAGCCCGCCTGCAAGGGCGCCACCCCTCCCCTGCACCGGATCTGCTTTGTCTGTACCGGGAACACCTGCCGCTCCCCCATGGCTGCGGCCGTTTTCAACCACCTGGCCATGTCTGAAGCCACCGCGGCGGCACAGTGGCTGAATCTGCCCGACGGTGATGGAAACAACCGGCCGGTGGCTATATCGGCCGGCCTGGAAGCCGCCGAGGGTGCGCCCATTACCGATCATGCCGCCAAAGCTCTGGATATGGCAGGCATCCCTTCTGTGCCGGGTAACGATTACCTGCATCATACCGCCCGCACGGTTGACATGACCCTTCTGTCCGACTGTGACATGATCGTTGGCATCAGCCGTCACCATGCGATGGCTCTGATTCTGCGCTTTCCCGAATTAGCTGACCGCATCACAGCCATGCCGCAGGATATTCCCGATCCCTACGGTGGCGATCCGGACACGTACAGAACCTGCCTGGATGCGTTGATCGATGGCGTGCAAACCATGTTCTTCGCTCAGCCGGAGTGACTCAAAGCCGAGAGGAGTTCACATGATGGATGATACACGCAAGCCATGCGGCAAGGCTCTCCCGACGTTCGATCAAGAGAAAAGAGCAAAGGGGCCGGCCGCCCACCCCATTCGGATGCAAAACATCCCCGCCCACTTGGAGGGATGTGCCGCTCTGGAGAGGGTATGCTTTCATGAGCCGTGGAGCGCTCACAGCCTGGAGTTGCTCTGCCATGAGGGAATCGGTGTCGGGTACCTCTGTCTGTCCCGTGCCGAAAATGGAGAAACGCCCGCTGTCACAGCCTATGGCGGAATGCTGATCACGGTTGACGAGGGACAGATCACCAACATCGCCGTTCATCCCGACTGCCGCCGTCAGGGGCTTGGACAGGCTGTTGTCCGTGCCCTGCTTCGCCACGCCAAGGCCGCCCACCTGGGACGGGTCACGCTGGAGGTCAGGACTTCCAATGCGGCGGCCATTGCCCTGTACAAAAAGAACGGTTTTTCCGAGGTGGGCCGCCGGCGGGGCTTTTACACCAAGCCCACTGAGGACGCCATCATCATGGAAGCCAGGATCAAGTAATACTGGTTTTACGAAGAGCTTATTGTGGGGCTTTGCCCCGCACCCCACCAGAGGAACTTCTTGAAAGAAGTTCCTCTGGACTCTTCAAGAACTTTAATAATAGATTTGTTTTGAGGTAAACATGGAAAACGGTCAATTCCAATGGTGTTGGAACGATAAATTCCTGTCCCCAGGACTGCTATCCTGGAGAGCAACACCTGTTTGTTCTTCCGACAGGAAAGTCGCAGAACAGAACAGCCGCAACACCAAAGGGCAATGGGAATTCATTACACAGTATGAGAGTCACAAATACAGTATCCGGGGAGAAGCCTTTTACATAAGGTTTCTCCCCGGATCTCTGATGTAAATCCGCCATGGCCGCAACCCCATGGACTGTCGGCACATCATGGCTGGTACTACCTTTCCTCCCGGTAATAATTCAGTCCCAACCCTGCCGGAGGCTGATTCTCCCGGCGGTTGCGGATGCTGGTGATGATCAGCACCAGCAGTGTCACCACATACGGAATCATGGCAAACAGTTTTTTCTGAGCCAGTGTCAAACCCTCCACATACAGCGGAAGATTGAACAGGCACCCAAACAGGATGGCGCCGGGAATGGCCAGATTGGGCCGCCAGATGACAAAGATGACCAACGCCACAGCCAGCCAGCCACGGTCTCCGAAGGCATCGTTTGACCAGGAGCCGGAGATGTAGTCCATGATATAGTACAGACCGCCAAGTCCTGCGATCATGCTGCCCGCCACTGTGGCGACATACTTATACCGGGTGACATTGATACCCACAGCATCGGCTGTGGCAGCGTTTTCACCCACTGAACGCAGATGCAGACCGACACGGGTCTTTTTCAGCACAAACGCCACGACCACAGCTATCACGACAGCCAGGTAGGCCAGGAATCCATAGGACAGGAACACCGTGCCGAACCAGCCCAACTTTTGGGCAAAGGGAAGTGTGGTCTTGAATATGTCGCTGGTTGCTTTCACGCTGATGTAGGTCTCCCCGCTGCTGCCAACTAGGTGAATGAGCGAACCTCCGAAGAAGTTGCCTAGTCCCACGCCAAAGGTGGTCAGAGCCAGGCCGGTCACATTTTGATTGGCCCGCAGAGTCACGGTCAGGAAGCAGTACAGAAGGCCCATCAGCCCCGCTCCTACAAGGCAGGAAAGGACAGGAATCAGAATGGCCAGGACAGGATTGATATTCGCCGTGTCTGTCAGAGATTTTTCATACAGAAAGGCGCCGACCACCCCACTGATGCTGCCTACATACATGATTCCGGGGATGCCCATGTTCAGGTTGCCTGATTTTTCGGTCAGGATCTCACCGGTACAGCCGTACAGAAGGGGGATTCCCTGCTGGACAGCACCGGGAATAAATCCGGCTATGTTGAACATTTACGCCTCCTTCTGCTTCCGCCGGAAGCAAACCTGATAGTTGATAAAAAACTCACAGCCTATGATAAAAAACAGAACGATACCGGTCAGAATGTCGCCGAACGCTGCATTGATACCAAAGTCATTGGCTACCTGACCCGCTCCCTTCTGCAAAAAGCAGATGAGAAAGGAGGCCAAAAACATGACCAACGGGTTGAACTTTGCCAGCCAAGCTACCATGATGGCGGTAAACCCCTCGCCACCCACCGTACTGGACGAAATGGAGTGATGATAGCCGCTGACCATCAGAAATCCGGTCAGACCGCAAATGGCGCCGGACAAGGCCATGGTACGCAGGATGACCCATCTTACATTGATGCCGATGTATCGGGCGGTTTTCTCGCTCTCTCCCACCACAGAGATTTCGTAGCCGTGCTTGCTGTATCGCATATACACGTACATGGCTACCGTAATCACAGCCACCACGATAAGGGAAAGCAGGAATGTCTTGCCTTTCGAGTTGCCAATGGTCGGCAGCCATCCGGCTCTGGTATCTAGATTGACAATGCCCATGGTGCCGGTTCCCTTTGGATACAGGGCCTGGATGGTGAAATCCACAAGGCAGATGGCCACATAGTTCATCATCAGGGTGAACAGAGTTTCATTAGTGCCCCATTTGGCCTTGAAAAAGGCCGGGATCAGCGCCCACACTGCCCCGCCGATCACACCGGCTACCAGCATGATGAGCAGCAGAAGCCAGTTCGGTACGCGGCCCGCCAGAAAGATCATACACAGCACCGTACAAAGACCGGCGAACAGCACCTGCCCCTCAGCTCCGATGTTCCAGAAACGCATCCTGAAAGCGGGCGTCAGGGCCAGTGCAATGAGCAGCAGCATGGCTGTGTCGTAGAACAACGTCCATACACGGCCCTCATTCCCGAAGGCGCCGGTAAAGAGGGTGGCATATATTTTGAACGGATTCACCTTCAGTATGGTCAATGAGACAATACCCATAAGGAGAAAGGCACAAAGAATGGCGATGCCCCGCACGGTCCATGCCTTATACCAGGGCATTTCATCTCGCTTGGCAATATGGAACAGAGGGGTATGTGTCTGCCTCCTGCGTACAGCCTCCGGGGATATCGATGCTTTTTGTTTATCCATGGATTTCATCCTCCTTCCGGGGGGTATTTTCATCCTTTTGGGCAGGCATCTCGGGAGCGGATGCCGGCGAACCGCCGGTTACAGATGTATCACACTCCGGCCTGTCCGTCCGGCTGCGGCCTGCCATCATAAGGCCGATCTCCTCCTTGGTGATGTGTCTGGCGTCCACGATTCCGGACACACGCCCGCCGCACAGCACCATGATCCGGTCGCACAAATCGATCAGCACGTCCAGATCCTCCCCCACAAAGATGACAGCCACGCCGCTCTCTTTCTGCTTGGTCAGGAGATTGTATATGGTGTAGGAGGAATTGATGTCCAACCCCCGCACCGGGTATGCGGCCATAAGCACTGTAGGGGCAGCTGCGATCTCCCGGCCCACCAGCACCTTCTGCACATTCCCACCGGACAGACGACGCACCGGAGTGCGGGGGCTGGGTGTCATTACCTCCAGGCTGGATATGATGTCGTCAGCCAGACTGCGTGGCTTTTTGCGATCCAGGAAAACGCCCTTATTCCGGCGGTAGGAACGCAACATCATGTTGTCAATAATGTCCATATTTCCGACCAGTCCCATGCCCAGTCGGTCCTCCGGTACAAAGGACAGACGGACACCCAGATCCCGTATCTGCAGCGGCGTCTTGTCCCGCAGGTCCTCCTCTTGCCCGTCCTTGGGGTTGTGATATAGAATCCGGCCGTCCTCCAGATGCTGCAGTCCGGCAATGGACTCCAGAAGCTCACGCTGTCCGCTGCCCGCTATGCCGGCGATACCGAGAATCTCTCCGGAACGAGCGGTAAATGACACGTCGTCCAGCAGGGTAACCCCCTCATGGCTGATACAGCGAACACCCGAAACCATCAGCCTGTCTGCCACATTCCGGGGTTCGGTTCGTTGGATGTTCAGGCTGATCTTCTTACCGACCATCATCTCGGTCAGGGCCGACTCGGTCGTCTCGGCGGTGTTGACCGTAGCGATATGCTTCCCTTTTCGGAGAACAGCCACCCGATCGGACAAGGACATGACCTCATGGAGCTTGTGCGTGATGATGACAACAGCCTTTCCGTCGTCCCGCATCCTGCGGAGCACGGCAAACAGTTTTTCCGTTTCCTGGGGTGTCAGCACAGCGGTGGGCTCGTCCAGAATCAGAATGTCAGCGCCGCGGTAGAGCACCTTGACAATTTCCACCGTCTGCTTCTCAGACACCGACATCTCATATATCTTCTTTGTGGGATCGAGAGAAAATCCGTACCGCTCTGTGATCTCGGATACCCGACGGTTGACGTCGGCCATAGCGAAGCGGATCCCGTCCTCCACACCCAGGATGATGTTTTCGGCGGCCGAGAACACATCGATCAGCTTGAAGTGCTGGTGGATCATGCCAATCCGATACCGGAAGGCATCCTTGGGCGAACGAATCTCCACTTTCTCTCCGCCGACATACACATCACCCGCATCCGGATAATAAATCCCCGCGATCATGTTCATGAGTGTAGTCTTACCGCAGCCGTTTTCTCCGAGAATAGCCAGGATTTCCCCGTTATACACGGTCAGATCCACACTGTCGTTTGCCATCACCGTGCCAAAGTGCTTGGTGATGCCCTTGAGTTCAATCGCAACAGGCTTACTCACGCCGTTTCCTCCTGAATTGACATTAGGCCATAAGGCAAAAACGGACGCACGGGTCGGACACGGAATGTGTCCAACCCCGAAGCGTCCAATTGACTGTTTTACACGGCATGTCTACACAGCGTGTTGACATGGTGTGTGACACGGTATGATCAACCGTAGTTGCGGTCCAGCAACACAATGCCATCTACTTCCACGTCGAAGTAGGGGGCAGAGCGTTTCTCTGACTCATGGAAGTATCCGTCATACACCACCTCGGTGTCCTTTGTGAAGTTGGCATCGGTGTCCACATCAGCTGTATAGGCAGTCAGTTTTTCGCCGCCTACGGTGATGTAACCGTCCTTCTGCGTATCAAAGACATGCAGCGTGCCTGCTTTCAGCTCGGCTATTGCCTTATCAATGGCTTCCTTAGTGCCTGCGGCGGCCACAGATTCATTGATGTCGGTCAAGGCCACAGAGCCGGTATTCAAGGTGCCTGTCCAGTCGGCATCGATGGCTTCGCCTTCCTGCACCTGCTTGATCATGTACTCCATGTAGGGCTCCCAGTCAATACGGGAGGACACAATATAGGTAGTGGGGCAGGCAGACTGGGTGCTGCCGTTATAGGACACATTGGGAATGCCGGCGTCCTCACAAGCTTTGGGTGCGCCCATAGAGTCAGCATGCTGAGAAATCAGCTTGCAGCCCTCGCTGATCAGTTTCTCGGCGGCTGTCTTCTCCATGGCCTCGTCATACCAGGAGCCGGTGAAGGTAACCTTCATGGTGACACTGGGGCAGACGGACTTAGCGCCCAGGTAGAAGGAGGTGTAGCCGGAGATGACCTCCGCATAGGTGAAGGCACCGACATACCCCATGACAGCTTCCTCAGCGGAGAACTGACCGGCCTCGATCATGGCATTGAGCTTCAAGCCTGCCGCAATACCAGCCAGATACCGGCCTTCATAAATGGACGCAAAGGCATTGTGGTAGTTGGCCAGCTTCTCGGTGTGGGCCTTGGTACCGGTGGCATGGCAGAACTGCACATCGGGATATTCCTTAGCGGCCTGGATCATGTAATCCTCATGGCCGAAGCTGTCGGCGAAGATAATGGTGCAACCCTGATCGATCAGGTCTTTGGCAGCCTCATAGCATTTAGAAGACTCCGGGACATTCTTCTTGACGACCATCTCAACTCCTGTCTTCTCGCAGGCAGCCTGAGCTCCCTGGAGGAAGTTGTTGTCGTAGGTAGAGTTCTCATCGTGTAGGAAAATGAAACCGACCTTCAGTTTGCCGGAGTCGTTCCCGCAGGAGGAGAACACAGTGACACATCCCAGCAGCATAACAGCCACAAGACACAGAGAGACGAATTTTTTCATGTTTTTTCTCCTAACCAAGTTTTTTCTTTTCCGCAGTTTTATGTGAAGTCTCCGAAAAGACTTGACATCATGACAATATCTAATATCTTCTAATATCTAATGAAGGAAAACAAAAAGAGGGCCCTGCCCTCCTCAAAATCCGATGTCATGCTCTGCCATCCGCCCGGAATACCCCTTGGACCGCAGAGAAAATCTCTTCGGCCTGCATCGGTACGCTCATTTCGGAAGATATTCACCAATAGTCGCAACTGCGGGGTGCGGTAGATACATTCGGCCCATGACTTCGAATCTATATTGGAGACATCTGCATATCCGGACTTTCCCGGGTATGTGACTATTTTATCATGATTCCGTCACAATTGCAAGTGGCAATTAGCACAATATGTCGGATAACATATTCCGTTTCTTCGTACAAATAGCCAAAGAATTCTGTCATGCCTGATTTTTTCCCGTTTTTTCAGATTTTCTCCCCAAAACCTCTTAAATGGTGTGTTGTTTGTTGGTTTTATGAAAAAAACCC
>CAZQAI010000042.1:0-10009 GCA_964591305.1 uncultured Clostridium sp. | reverse complement strand
TACCTTGATCCAACATAAGGCATCATGGAGTACCTTATGGAGCAAAAAAAGAACGGGCGTATCCGCCACCTGGGCTTTTCTGCCCATGGCAGCACGGAGGTCATCGGACGCTTCCTGGAGGCATACGGCGAGCATATGGAGTTCTGCCAGCTGCAGATCAACTACATGGACTGGCACTTCCAGAATGCCGAGGAAAAGGTTGCTCAGCTGCGCCGGGCGGGGATCCCGATCTGGGTCATGGAGCCCCTGAGAGGCGGTAGGCTGGCGTCGGCTTCAGAGCACATGACCGCACGGATGAAGCAAATGCGCCCTGAGGAAAGGATTCCCGGCTGGGCTTTCCGCTTCCTGCAGGCCATTCCGGATGTGTGCATGGTGCTCTCCGGTATGTCCAACCTGGAACAGCTCAAGCAGAACATAGAAACCTGGCAATCAGACCAGCCGTTGACGCAGGACGAGATCAGTACCCTGCTGTACCTGATCGACGAGGAGACACGTCAGGGCGGGCTGCCGTGCACCGCCTGTCATTACTGCACCAGTCACTGCCCGCAGGAGTTGCCTATCCCGGAGCTAATCGCTTTGTACAACGAACATAAAATCACAGGCGGCGGTTTTCTGGCGCCTATGGGTGTAGCCAGTATGCCGGAGGAGAGCCGTCCCGGCCATTGCATCGGCTGCCGCAGCTGCGAGCAGGTCTGCCCCCAGCAAATCAAAATTTCCGAGATGATGAAGTATTTTTCCTCCATGATCGGTATGTAAGAAAAGGAGATTCGTATGTCCGCATTGATCACAACCGTGGAAAAACCCCGCCTGACCTTCAAGGTACAGGCTCTGGCCACCGCCGCCGCTGTGGTGGGGGCTGTCGCACTGCCTCAGCTGTTCCACGTGCTGGGTGCTGTATCCGGCCTTGGCACCTCTCTGGGTGAAATCTTTTTGCCCATGCACCTGCCTATTCTGCTGGTAGGCCTGCTGGCCGGTCCGTACGCCGGGGCGTTGGCCGGTTTGCTGGGACCCCTGGTCAGTTTCGCACTGTCCGGCATGCCCGGAGCCACTATGCTGCCCTTCATGATGCTGGAGCTGTGTGTCTATGGCCTGGTCACCGGCCTTTTGCGCACGGCCAAACTCCCCACAGTCGTGAAGGTTTTACTGGCACAGGCTACAGGGCGGGCCGTCCGCGCGGTGGCTATCCTTATCGCTGTGTATGGACTGGGCAATCAGACAGTAGCCGTATCCTCCATCTGGACGAGCATCACGGCCGGGCTGTTCGGGCTTTGTCTGCAATGGGCTTTTCTGCCCCTGATTGTGTACCGTGTGGAGCGTATGGAACGGCATGAAGGCTGATACGACGCAGGCCAAGCAGCTGCTTAAGCAAGGAAACTATACCTGCGTCCTACTTCGCGGGACAACGGTGCATACCAGCCGGGAACGGGGTGTCAGGCCGTTGCTGACGTTGCTTGACAGCGGAGAGGATATGTCTCACTTTTGTGCGGCTGATAAGGTAGTGGGCAAAGCGGCGGCTATGCTGTATGTCCTGTTAGGCATCGACGAGCTGTGGGCGGGGGTCATCAGTGCCGCTGCCCTCCCTGTCCTGACAGCCCACGGCATTTCGATCCAATATGATCATCTGACCGAGTGCATCCGCAACCGCACAGGCACCGGTTTCTGTCCTATGGAGCAAGCTGTGCGGGACATCGGGACGCCAGAGGAAGGATTGGCCGCCATCCGGAATAAACTGGATACGCTTACACAGCAGGCCCAAGTGTGAGCCTCGGCTATACCGAATGCCTCCGGCACTCATGAGCGTCCTATACTTGCTCATATATCCCATAAAAACCTCCCGATCGGTACACTGTACCGACTGGGAGGTTTTTTAGACTATATGAAAACAGAAAGCCGTTATGTACTGGTTATTGCTCTTCCACGGCTGTTTGCACAAGGGAAATGTTCAGGTTTCCGTTGCGTTCGCGGAGTTCGTCCAGCATTTCCTTTTGCTCCTTGATGTCTTTCATGACGATCTGGTAATCCAGCTCGAGGAGCGTACCGTAATCCTGGGTCTTGATCCGATTGAGATGGAACCCCCTGCAGTACTTCTTGAGGATGGGATCGAACACATCGGCGTAATCCAGTGATTCAGGTATGAGGATGCGCAGCCTCATACCCCGGCCACCCAAGCGGTCGAGGCCGACCAAGGACAGGATGATCAGAAGCAGAAGGATGCATCCCACGGCAATGGCGCCAAAGCCGATAAAACCGACTCCGCATGACATACCGGCGGCAAGGGAGAGGAAAAGGTAAATCAGATCCCGGGGATCGTCTACCGTATTGCGGAAGCGAATGAGTGCCAGACCGCCGCCTATGCTGATGGCACGGGCGATGTTGCTTCCGATGCATACTACGATAATGGACACCACCGGTCCAAGAATCAGGATGGTGGTGGCAATAGAAGGACGCCAGCCGGTGCGACGGTGGGTAAATATGTAGGTCAACACGATGCAGATAACCACGCCCAGGGAGCAGCCAATGATGGTCAAGGCACGGCCCAGAGTGATGGTGGTAATATCAACGGTTTGAAGAAGGTGATCCATAATGTGCACTCCGTTTCGGTAATCAATGAATCAAGCGTAGAACATACTCCTCATCGGGATGCGCCTCACAGGCGTTTCGGTAGGAATGGAGCTTAAAATCGGTGCCGACCTTGGAAAATGTATGGAAGGTAAGGTCATATTGGCTCATGATGCGGGCAAATCTCAGTGGAACAGCCCCGGAAAATTTTACCTCCATTAAGGTCTTTCCGGGAGAGAGCGCGCTCTCTCCGTACCGTCCCAATGTCAGATCCAGGTCGTAGCGTCTGGTCAGAATGTCGCTGTCAAACGTGACGCGGAAGGAAGGGTCGTCTGCGGCGAAGTACGCATTACGCAGGTAGCTGACATATACCCGGGGAACCACTGTCTGGTGAGAACGGTAATAATCAATCTCACGGAGCACCTGCTCATCTATGTAGGAAAGACCGGGGGGATGAATGCCGGTTTGAAGATACGCATTGACGTCGGCCAGGGGTAGGTGTGTACGCCGCTTGGTACCGACTCCGTTGAGTTTCTTTTTGATCTCCAGAAACACCCTGGTGTCCGGGGTGGGGACACCGTAGCTGCGTAGGCGCAACTTTTCCTTATATCGGGGCAGATCGACCGATTGTCGGATGACATGATCGTCCTCTCCGTCAAAGTAGAGGTTGCAGATCATGTATGGCTTGCCGTTCTTGTTATATGAATCCGGAACCATGAAGGCTTGCAGATCGTCAAGCAGACAAGGAACAAGGGAAGTCGGCAGTACAACTTTTTTTTCCATTCTTTTAAATGTACTTTCCGGCATGATCATCCTCCTTTCGGGAGACTGTATAGGATGTACTTGAATTCTTCCTATTATAACGACTGTATGTGACGGCATAATGAACAAAAAAAAGAACATTTGTAAACTCTCGTTAAAAATATCCAGTATTTGTGCGTTTTGATCATTGCAGGCAAACAATACGTAATATGTATGTAAAATCTGTTTCGACAGACCGCAAGGCCGGGATAACGGATGAAGGATATATCAAGCAGGCTACACAGCCAGCACGCTCATCCATACTTGCCTGATATTACATGAGCGTTTGCTCCTTTGACGGGACACACTATGACAGAAAGGAGTTGATGATCTGAATGATACGCATAAACAGAATTTGCCAATCGAACCGAACACGCAACATCGGGCGGACACACGATGCGGCACCGTCCCTCACCCTGCGTGTGGCTGTCTGTTTGCTGACGCTCTTGTGCCTTGTACAGGGATTTGCAACCGGTGCGGCAGCTGAGGGGACTGTGTACAACTGGTATTGCGTCCATGCCAGGAACCACGTTCAGCCTCGGGCGGATGCCGCCTTTGATTTTATCGCCCCGCTTGGCGGTTATTATATAGACACAAAACCCGGTCACACTAAGCCGGATGATACGGATAAGGTGGTGTACCTGACTTTTGATGCCGGGTATGAAAATGGCAATGTGGAGAAAATACTGGACACCCTCAAGGCCGAGGGAGCTGTGGGCGCTTTTTTCATTCTCGGCAACCTGGTCACCTCCAATCCGGAGCTGGTCAGGCGGATGGCACAGGAAGGACACACAGTATGCAACCATTCCTATGCCCACAAGAATATGACAGGCTGGGAAGCCAATGCCGTCAAGCAAGAACTGGATAAGCTACAAGACGCCTGCCGGAAAATTGGCGTGGAGGTAGCTCCCTATTTCCGTCCCCCTGAGGGAAAATTTGACCGTGCTCTGCTGGAGGCGGTGCACAATATGGGATACAAGACCGTCTTCTGGAGTTTTGGTTATGCCGACTGGGATAACAACCGCCAACCCGATGTGCAAAAGGCCAAAGCCAGGATTCTTGATAACATTCACAACGGAGCGGTGATCCTGCTCCATCCCACATCAAGCACCAATGCGGCCGTACTGGGAGATGTGCTGAGGGAACTCAAGGCACAGGGATACCGTTTTGGCACACTGGACGAGCTGACAGGGGCCTGCGGAACCGAGGCAGAAACGGAATCAGTCGTCATTCCGCCATCATGGCTGAGGGAAAGCAGTCAACAGGATCGGCAGGGAGGGTGATTGAATGGAGAAGCATACCCGTAGCAGGGGGGATCCCAGGGAAGGCCGGGCGATCCCCCGCCGCCCTTTGGGGCGGGCGGTCTGGCTGACATTGGCGCTCCTATTTCTCTGTCTGGCTGCTCTGGTTTTATGGCTGATGGTCCGCACTCGTGTCCCGGCCCGGGGTGGAATCTTCGGTCTCTGGCCCGGCACGGCCGAACTGGGGCAAAACGGAACCGCAAGGGAGCAGGAAGTGGCTTCGGGACGGATTGATCCGTATCCTCTGACACCGGGGATGAGCCGACAGGAATGGGAGGCGGCCGGAGTGATTCCAGCTGATAATCCGCAGGACGGGCTGTCAGGGGAAGCGGCATCCGACTCTCAAAATACAAAGGGGGAACGGCTTTCCACAGAGGCAACAGAAGCTACGACCGTAAAGAAGCAAGAGTCGGATCCGGATGCGAACCAGGACATTGTGTATTACAGGCATAAGAACGACCGCATGGAAATTGCGTTGAGTTTTGATGACGGGCCACACCCTCGGTATACGCCTGAGATTCTGTCTATACTGGAGGAGTATGGTGTCACGGCCACTTTTTTCATGGTGGGTGAGAATGTCACGTACTATCCGGAGGTGGCCAAGGCGGTGATAGCCGCTGGGCATGAGGTGGGCAATCACAGCTTCTCGCACAGACGGTTGAGCTGCCTGTCTGAGAGCGAGGTCCGTCGGGAAATCGGGCAATGTGAGGAAGCGATCGCCTCGGTGGGCGAATACCGTCCCCATCTTCTGAGGCCTCCGGAGGGGTGCATGAATGCTGTGCTGCGGCGTCTGAGCGGCGAGATGGACTATCGCCTGATCCTTTGGGATATTGATACCCGAGATTGGGCTCACACAGCGCCGGAGGTGATTGCGCGAAATGTTCTGGACCATGTGGAGGCCGGCGACATCATCCTGATGCATGACTATATCGGTCATGACAGTCCTACACCCGAGGCCCTGAGACTGGTCCTGCCCGCCCTTCTGAGGAAAGGCTATCACTTTGTGACAGTCAGTCAGCTGATTGACGGTGCATGACCGGCCTGGAAACGGTATACAGGCGGTTCTTCTGTCACCTTGCCGAACAAGGACGTGCCGTCATATAAAAACACTTGCCCACCCTCTGGTTTCTCTGAGGCGGCAAGTGTTTTTGACTTATTGGTACGACAGACATACCCATTCAGCATAACGACAGGTCTGCCAGCCGATGCGGTGTTGCTTTACTCATCTCCCCCTGCTGCCCGCAGGGTGTTTTTCATCAGCATGGTGATGGTCATGGGGCCGACACCGCCGGGTACCGGTGTGATGGCAGAGGCAACCGGCTCCACAGAGGCAAAGTCCACGTCTCCGGTCAGTTTGCCATCCGGGCGTCGGTTCATACCCACATCCACAACCACAGCACCCGGCTTAACCATGTCGGCTTTGATATAGTCTGCCTTACCGATAGCCACCACCAAAATGTCCGCCCGACGGGTCACCTCCCCGAGATCCTTTGTCCGGCTGTGGCATACAGTCACGGTTCCGTTGGCTTGAAGCAGGAGCATGGCCATGGGTTTCCCTACGATGTTGGAGCGTCCCACCACCACACATTCTTTGCCCTCGCAGGAAATGCCGCTCCGCCGGAGGAGTTCCATAATCCCGGCCGGTGTGCAGGGCAGGAAGGTGTAGTCCCCAATCATGATCCGCCCTACATTGTAAGGATGAAAGGCATCCACATCCTTCCGGGGATCGATACGCAGCAGAATCTTGTCTGCGTTCAGGTGCGGCGGCAGGGGAAGCTGAACTAGGATGCCGTGGATGCGGTCGTCCCGGTTGAGCTTGTCCACCAGGGACTCCAGCTCCTCCTGGGTGGTACTCTCGGGCAGCTCGTACCCTTCGGAATAAAAGCCCACCTGAGCGCAGGCCCGTCGCTTGTTTCTCACATATACTTGGGAGGCCGGATCTGTCCCGACGATGACCACAGCCAGGCCGGGTGTGATGCCGGTCTGGGCCTTGAATGCCTGTGTTTTGTCCGCCAGTTCGGCACGAAATGCCTCGGATATCTGTTTTCCGTCAATGATTTTTGCCATATTGATCACGATTCCTTTCCATATAACGTGAAAGTTTTGAGCCGATTGCTTCGTAGCCTGAATATCGGTTTCTCAAGCTGAAAAGGCGCAAAGCTTCCTTCTAAAAAACCTTAGGCTTTTAAGATTTGTCTTCCTTCCGCATATCTGATGCCCCATCCGGTGCGGAGGCGTCGGGTCCGTCAGAGGCATTTTCTCCATTATCCGGCTCCTGAGAGGTGTTCTTTTCTGCCTCTGCTCCGTCTGTGTGACATACGTCTGTATCGGTGCCGCCGCTATCGGCAGCAGTATCTGTATCAGGTGTATCTATGCCGTCATCTTGTGCCTCGACTCCGGCTTCCTCAGTTCCGGCTGTATCAGCTCCGGCTGTATCAGCTCCGGCTGTGGCGGCTTTATAGATAGGCGGATACCATGTGACTCCGAACAGGCCTGAAGACAATTTGCCCTTCGCATGCAACAGGAAACCGGCGATCAGCAGAACGCCGCCTACCACAAAGCAGACAAGTCCTACCACCTGGGAAATACGCAGCGAGCCTACATACAGGCTGTCGGTACGCAGGCCTTCGATGAACATCCGCCCGAAACCATACCAGGTCAGGTAAGACAGCAAAATCTGCCCGTTGAATTTCTTATGCTTGTAGGTCAGGGTAATCAGAATGAAGCCCACGATATTCCACACTGACTCATAAAGGAAGGTAGGATGATAATACTGCATCTCCGAGCCGGTGAAGGACGATCTGAGTCCCATGCGGAAGGGATACAGCCAACTGTTCTCGGGTACCACTTCTCCGTAGGCTTCCCCGTTGCAGAAATTTCCCCATCGGCCGATGGCCTGTCCCAGCATGACGCCGGGAGCGATCATATCCATGACACGCAAGGGATTAAGCTTTTTGAATCGGCAGACCACCAGGATGGTGATAGCCCCGGCGATGACACCGCCGTAAATGGCAAGGCCGCCATTCCATATGGCAATCACATCCAGGAAGGAATGATAATTTCCCCATGTCGTAGCCACATAGTACAGCCGGGCACCCAGGACACCGAACAGAATGATGAAAATAGCCAGATCCAGCAGGTCATCCTTCGACACTCCCTCTCGCCGTGAGCGCCACAGGGCATGTGCGAAAGCGGCTATGATCCCCAGCAGGATGATCACACCATACCAGTATACCGGCTTTCCGAACAGGTGAAAAGCGATACGGGAAAAGGAAAATTCGTCAATCCCCAGGCCGGGGAACGAAACAGTCGTCATGTCCATGCATATAGCCTCTCTTTCAGAAAAATGACATTATTTGAATCAAGTTCACAAGCCGTCGCTACGATTCGGAAGCGGGCTCGGGTCTGACCACTGACATGGCATACTGCCCGGGGCAAAAGGTCTCCTCAAAGAGGCGGCCCACCTGCTCAAAGGTGATGCTCTGTGAGATGTCCAGCAAGTCAAACAACCCCATATCCGCCTGGGCGCAGGAGAGTAAAGCCTCGGCCACATCCTCGGCAGAGTCAAAGCCCGTGACAAAATCCGCATACCGGATGCGTCTGATGCGGGTGAAGTCCTCCCGGGACAGTCCCTCCTTATGCAGGTGATCCATGTACTCAAGGAAGGCCGCAAAGACCGCCTCCGAATCATCCGCCTCTCCCTCCAGTTGGTAGAAGCCATACCCCTGCCCTACCGTGAAGCCGTAAGCCATACCGGGCGAGACCAGCCCGGTCTCCAACAAGTGATTATGAAAGGCACACGACTCGGAAAACAGCATCTCATGAAGCAGCAGCATGCCCTGTTCCCTGCGACAGACATCCCGCGGTTCGGCAGGCACCGCCGGATCCTTGATGCCGATACAGAACAACGGCTTGGCTACCGGCATACGCAGCGTGACACGGTCACGGAAAACAGTGGGCGGTTCCCCTGCGCCGGGTATCCTCCTGCGGTTTGACTGACCAACCGCTCCGGAAGGCCGGATTCCGCGCCTGGCCCTGTCTGCTACAGCCCATACCTCATCGGGCGTCACCGGACCACTGACAGAGAGAATCATATCCTCCGGTTTGTACCGCCGGGCAAACACCCGGCGCAGGGCATCGGGGGTGATCCGGTTGACCGATGCCTCGGTGCCGCATATCTCCTCCCGGATGGGATGGTACCGGTAGAGCGCACGAAGCATGGCAGCGAAGCACCGCTCTGCCGGATCATCGGCATCCATGCGTATTTCTTCAGATATGATGGCTCTCTCCCGCTCTACCGATTGATCCGTCACATACAGGTCGTCGGTCAGGTGCAGCAACAGCGCCAGTGCTTCCTCGAATCGATCTGTACATGAAAACTGGTAGGTGGTGCGATCATAGGTGGTGCAGGCATTGGCATCCGCCCCCAAAGCAGCAAAGCATGCATCGGCTTCACCGCCATCCGGCATTCCGAACATTTTATGCTCCAGGAAATGAGCCACTCCCAGCAGCTCCCCCGGGCCACCTCGGTGAACAGAGCCATACTTCACCCCCAAGGCAGCATAACAGGCCGACTGCATCTTGGGGTACACCATGATCCGCAAGCCGCTTTCATGGACGCCCTCATAGTATGCCTCTCCCAGAGCCTGGCAGGTATGACAGGTAAAATGATTCTGATCAGACATATTCCCGCTCATTCAGTCCTCCTCATAAGCACTGCCAATGCCGTTCTCTGACACACCGCGCATAAAGTAAACCGTATCAGGCGTCAGCTTCTCCGCTACCTTTTGCACCTGCGTCGCTGTCACTGTTCTGACTGACCGGATCCAATCATCCGGCGTGTCCGTCTGTTCCAAAAGAACGCGCCAGAGCCGGAAGGCGGCCAGCGAACCGGGACTGTCCGCAATCTGCCGGTATTCGTTGATCAGAGACAGCCGGGCCAGCGTCATGTCCCGCTCGTTGATCTCCCCGCGGCGGAGCGCCTCCAGCTGGGTCAGGATGGCCTGCTCTGCCTCGTTCCGCCTGTCCGAGCGGATGCCGCAAAAGACATTCAGCACCCCCTTGAAGGAGTCATAGGAGGAATCACAAGCATAGCATAGTCCCTTCTCCTCACGAACATGACGGAACAACAGGGAGGATGGCATGTCCCCCAGCAGTTGATTGAGAACCAAGGCGGCGCTCAGCTCTTGCGGGTCGGACTCCTCGGTGATCTCCTCCGCCTTCAGGACGGCATTCTCCGGGACATTCGCCTCCTCGCCGCAGGTCACGGTCACGACATAATTCTCGGTCTCCACGGTCTGGCTCTGCGCGATGGCTTTCACTTCCTCCTCGCTCAGCTCGACGGTCTC
>CAZQAI010000041.1:1845-10227 GCA_964591305.1 uncultured Clostridium sp. | reverse complement strand
CAGTGCCATGTCGTCCTTGAGATCAATGGTGATAAATGCGTGGACGGAAAACAGAAAGACAAAGAACAGGATGATACATCCGATCACAATCCATGCTGTCATGCGTCAGCCTCCTTTCTGAAAAAAGTTGATTTCATATGCTGTCAGGAGCGTCACCTCCTTCAGTACCGGCACTGGGATCCGGGGTGTTGGCCTCCGGCACCAGAGTGGAGCCGGTTTGTCCTGCTGCCGTGTCGGGCTTCTCCTGATTGGCGACTTCCCCGTGTACGTCCTCTGCCACAGTGCTCAAGGCTTCGGTCTCCGGCAGATCAGACAGAGAAGAAAGACCGAACACACGGAGAAACTTCTCGGTTGTGCCATACAGCATGGGACGTCCTGGCGCTTCCAGACGGCCGGTGGCCTCGATGAGGCCTTTATCCAAGAGGGACGAGATGGCGTAAGAGCTATCCACGCCCCGGATGGTATCCACAAAGGCCCGTGTGACGGGCTGGTTATAGGCCACGACAGCCAGTACTTCCATAGAGGAAGCGGACAGGTTGCTGCCCCGTTTGATACCCAAAGCCTCCCGGACATAGGGGGCGAATTCCTCCCGGGTACACAGCTGACAGGTGTCAGGAAAAAGAAGAAGCTGGACGCCCCGATCGCCGTACCCCTCGGACATGTGTGCCACCAGGCTGCGTATTTCGTAGGCCGGAAGCCCGATGACCTGGGACAGCTTGTCGTATGACACTGGGTATCCGGCGGCAAACAGGATGGCTTCCACCGCCTGCTCTACCTTAACAATCCCCGACGTCTCTGCCCCGGGCGTATCCGGGGGGGAGGGAGAATCGGCCATTGAAGCCGGTGGATGTTTAGAATTTGCATCTGCCATGACACAGACCTCCTCCATATCCGTCAAATAGTTTCTGTATTCTGTTCCGGCGCACTGTCGTACTCAGACACAGGCAATGCGACCTCACTGTCCGTTTCTTCCTGACCCTCAACCAGAACAGCCTCCCGATCGAAAACAGTCTGTGGGGCATCCGGGTCGTCAAGGAGTCTGAGGCGGCGCATCTTGATCAGCTCCAGAATGCCCAGAAAAATGGCAATCATATCCGACAAAGACACCGAATCGGCCAGCAAAGAAGAAACGGACACTTTATGAAAGGCTCCGGAATCTTCGCCTTTGAGGGATGGCTTCTCGAAATGTCGGAGAATACCCAAAATTTTAGTCTCAACCGGCACGATGGGGGAGGCGATCATGGGGGTGAACGTGACCTTTTCTGCCGGTGGATGCTCCTCCCTGTAGGAGATGATTCGTCGAACCGCCAGACAAAGGGATACGACCGATTGGTCGGCTACAAAAGTTTTATCTACCGAAATCTCATCGGTATCCTTTACCAAGCGTCCGGTGAACATGGGGTAACGGATAGCCAGGGCGGCGGCTCCTTCTTTGGCCTGCTTATATTTCAGCAAAGCTTCAGCCAGAGCGGCCCGGGGATCCTGTTCTTCCGGCTCGGGTCGGGGCAGGAGCATGCGGCTCTTGAGCAGCATCAGCTCGCTTGCCATGACCAGAAATTCCGACGCCAGATCCATGTCCATCCGTTCGGCCTCACGGAGATATTCCATGTATTGGTCACAAATGAGGGCGATGGGAATATCTGAAATATCGACTTTATTCTTTTGAATCAGAGACAGGAGCAGATCCAGGGGCCCTTCAAAGGCCTGGAGACGATATGTGAGGGTTCCCACGGTTGCAGCTCCTTTCATGAGACAGTTGAGGCGACACCGCACATCTGCGGTTGATGTCCGGACGGCACATTATGCCCTGTAGAATGGTGCAGCGGCACCTTACAAGATCAGATGTTCCACATAGTAGAGCATGATGTTCAGAATCCATCCGTCCTCTGTGGCAGTGGAAAGGCCGGTCACGGTAAACAGGCCGCCGGCGATGCGGGAAAGCAACCAAGACAAAGGGCCAGACAGAGCACCCAAGGCAAAGAGCACCAGAAAGACGATCATGATGACCCGCTCATATTTCATAACGCCGAAATACCATTTTGAAGGCAGAAAGGCGTAGAAAATACGGGATCCGTCAAAGGGTGGAACGGGAATCAGATTGAAAACAGCCAAGCTGATGTTCATTAAAACGCCCAGATACAAAAGGTAGACCAGCAGAGACAGGATGGTAAAGGAAAGGGAGCCCTGATAGGAACCGGTTCTGAACGCATTGTAGCAGACCAACGCCTCCTCCCCGCACCCATCCGCGATAAAAAACATGGAAATGCGGAGGATGATCAGGAAGATTAGCGACAACGCCAGGTTGGACACAGGGCCTGCGGCGCCTGTGATGGCCATGTCCCGTTTGGGGTTGGAAAAATTCCGGGTGTTGATGGGAACCGGTTTTGCCCAACCCACATGGGCGACCAACATGCAAATGGTACCCAGAAGATCAAGGTGCTTGACGGGATTGAGCGTGATCCGTCCCAGATTGCGGGCGGTGGGATCTCCCAGCTTGAAGGCCACATATCCGTGTGCGGATTCATGTACCGAAAAGGCCAAAAGCAGGATCGGGAGGCTCAAGAGGTAAATCGGGAGATCCCGGAGAAGTGAAGTCAGCAAGTTTTATATCTCCTTTCAGGAACATGGAGGGGTCGCGGGAAAGCGTTCAAAGAACATCATTTCTGACAAGATCCTCATATGTCTCCCGACGTACGGCAATCCTTGCCTCTCCGTCCTTGATGAGTACGACAGCCGGGCGGGGGATTCGGTTATAATTGGACGCCATGGCGTAATTATAGGCTCCGGTGGTCAACACCGCCAGAATGTCGCCCCGACGGACCTCCTGGAGCGGCATCTCCTCCCCAATCAGATCACCCGATTCGCAGCATCGTCCGGCCACCGTTACCCGGCTTACGCGGGGAGCATTGGGCCTGTTGGCGATCAGCGCGGTATAGGTGGATTGATACAGGGCATAGCGGGGGTTATCCGTCATGCCGCCATCCACAGACACATAGGTGCGGAAGCCGGGGATGGTTTTGACCGAACCGACCGTGTACAGCGTGACGCCGGCAGCGGCCACCAGTGAGCGGCCCGGCTCCAGGATCACCCGAGGCATACTGACACCGCGATCTGCACAGATCAAGCGGATCTCGACCGCCATGTCCCGGATGGCGGCACCGTAATCGATCCTGCGGTCGTATTCGGTATATGGTACGCCCAAACCGCCGCCGAGATTCAGCTCGGACGCCTCAAAACCGGTATTCTTTTTTACATCAGCGATAAAATCCGCCATGATATGGGTAGCGCTGACAAAGGGATCAATATCAAAGATCTGAGAACCGATATGGCAGTGGAAGCCGCAGAGATTCACATGAGGCAGGGAGAGCGCTTGCTTTACGATCTCCATCGCCTGTCCCGTGGCAATGGCGGAGCCGAATTTGGAATCGACCCGGCCGGTGGAAACGGCCTTGTGGGTGTGTGGGTCAATACCCGGCGTGATCCGAAGAAGCATCCGTTGGCGCATATTCCTGGCTCCTGCCTGACGGTTGAGCTCTTCCAACTCATCTGCATTGTCCACCACAAAGGTACCCACCTTCATGTCCAGCGCGTCCGCAATGTCGGCTTCGGTCTTGTTATTGCCGTGGAAGTATATGCGTTCAGCCGGAAAGCCGGCACACTTGGCGGTGTACAGCTCGCCTCCGGACACGCAGTCGATACCCATGCCCTCTTCAGCCGCGATCCGGTACATGGCGGCGAAGCACAAAGCTTTGGAAGCGTACAGCGGCAAGGCATCCGGGCCAAACGCGGAGGCAGCCGCTTGTCGATAGGTGCGGCACATGGTGCGGACAGTGGGCTCATCAATGCAGTAGAGTGGGGTGCCGTATGTCTTGGCCAAATCAATGGCATCGGCTCCGCCGATGGAGAGGTGGCCTTTTCGATTGACGGACAGGTGGGGGTACAAAAGATTCATGGTATATCTCCGATCGCAGATTTTTAATTCCTGACTGTTCGGAACAGGCGGGGACAGCTATTTTCCAAAACGCAGACCGCACAGACTGCCTATGGCGCGCCATACATCATCACGCCCTTCACCCCGAAGTGCGGAGAAGGGAATCACTTGGGTTCCCTTGGCCAAAAGGGGGTGGGCAGCGATGGCCTCCAGGTTGGCTTTCCTGTCGGTGGCGTTCAGTTTATCCACTTTGGTCGCGATCACAAAGTAGGGAATGCCGGTTCCGTTGAGGTAGGCAACCATGTCTCTGTCGTCCTGAGTCAGCCCGATGCGGCTGTCCACCAGCTGGACCACAGCACACAGGCGGTCAATGTGCGGATTGGCGGTAAAATAGCCGTCCGTCAGGGACGACCATCTTTTCTGCTCCTCCCGGCTGCGCCGGGCAAAGCCGTAACCAGGCAGATCAACAAGAAAGAGCCTGCCGTCCAATTCATAAAAATTGACAGTGATGGTCTTGCCGGGAGCCGATGATACCCGTGCCAGATTCTTGCGGCCAAGCAAAGTATTGATAAGAGAGCTTTTTCCCACATTGGAGCGGCCACACAGAGCGATCTGAGGAATAGGGTCAGCAGGGAACTGCTGGATTTGTCCCGCTGTCATGCGGATGGTGACATTTTGCAGGTTGACCGTAGCAGACAAGGCAGACTCCTTTCCGTGTAAACCGTGTTACATGAGAATAGAATATATGAACGGTGCATCAATGCTTGTGAACCGCCGATCAGCGTCCCGGCTGAACCAGAGCGGCCTTGAGCACATCGTCCGCTCTCCGACAGGGGATGAAGGTCAGATTCTCCCGCGCTGTGGGGTCAATATCATCCAGGTCACCCACATTATCGGCGGGAATGAGCACCGTCCGGACGCCGGCTGCATAAGCGGCCATGGTCTTTTCCTTCAGCCCACCGATGGGCAGAACACGGCCCCGCAGGGTAATCTCCCCGGTCATAGCCACATCGTGGCGGGCGGGGATGCCCGAGAGAGCGCTGACCAGAGCGGTCATCATGGTGACTCCGGCGGAGGGTCCGTCCTTAGGCACAGCGCCCTCGGGCACATGGATGTGTATATCCTTCTTTTGATAGAAGTCACCGGGAATGCCGTACCGGTCGGCGATGCTGCGGGTAAAGGTCAGGGCGGCATGAGCTGACTCCTTCATAACATCTCCCAGCGAGCCTGTCAGCTCCAGCTTGCCGGTTCCGTCCAGAACGGCACATTCCACCTGTAGCATATCTCCGCCCACCTCGGTGTAGGCCAGGCCGTTGACCACACCCGTCTCGTCCTCGGGGGACACATGCTCGGGGAGCAGCTTGCGTGGGCCGAGGTAGGTCTTGACATCGGCTGCGGCGATGACAAGTCGCTTACTGTCCGGATTCTCCAGCAAACGCTTAGCCGCCTTGCGGCATAGGGAAGCGATGCATCGCTCCAGATTCCGTACACCGGCCTCGCGGGTGTAATAATCAATCAGCTCTGTGACGGTATCCTCTCCGATTTTCAACATCCGTTTATTCAGTCCATGCTTCTTGAGCTGTTTGGGGACAAGGTGGTGCATGGCGATGGATACTTTTTCCTGGCTGGTGTAGGAGGGTAGCTCAATGATCTCCATACGGTCGATCAGGGGTTTTGGAATGGTGTCCAAGGTGTTGGCGGTGGCGATGAAGAGGCAGTCTGACAGATCATAAGGCATCTCCACAAAATGATCCCGGAAGAATCTGTTCTGCTCGGGGTCCAGTACCTCCAGGAGAGCGGAGGAAGGGTCACCGTGGGCATCCCGGGTCAGCTTGTCGATTTCATCTAACAGAATGAGAGGATTGCGGACTCCGACCTGCGTCAGCGCTGTGATGATCCGACCGGGCATGGCGCCTATGTATGTCTTCCTGTGTCCCCGAATGTCCGATTCATCCCGCACACCGCCCAGAGAGACCCGGACATACTTACGCTTCATAGCCCGTGCCACCGAGGCAGCAATAGAGGTTTTTCCTACGCCGGGAGGGCCCACGAGACAAATGATCTGATTCTTCAGGTTGGGGGAGAGCTGCTTGACAGCCAGAAATTCCAATATACGTTCCTTGACCTTTTCCAGACCGTCGTGATCGGTATTCAGAATTTTCTGCGCAGTCTCAATGTTCACCCGATCGCGGGTGGACGCTGTCCAGGGAATATCCAGGCAAACATCCAGGTAGTTGGCCAGCACCGATGCTTCGGCTGACCCAAACGGCAGTTTGGCCAGCCGCTCGTTTTCTTTGAGCAGCTTTTTTTCGATTTCCTCCGGGAGCTTGGCCTGTTTGATACGCTCTTCATACTCGTCCGGGTCACTGCCGCCGTCCCCAAGCTCATCCTGAATGACCTTCATTTCCTCGCGGAGATAGTAATCCCGCTGATTCTTGTCAATCCTGGCGCGTACCTGGCGTCGAATGTCAGCCTCGCAGGACAGAATGTCTGCCTCATGTTTCATGATGAGGATCAGGGTGTCGATCCTTGCGATGGGGTCAAAGCATTCCAGAACTGCCTGTTTATCCTCATATCGTACCAGGATATTGGCTGCTACGAAGTCGGCAAACAGCCCGGGGTTACGGATGGTGCTCACATGAGCCATGATGTCTTCGGCTACGGCAGGAATATACTTGACTATCTGCCGCAGGGCCATGCCGGCTTCCCTCAGGTAGGCTTCGTTTCTCGGTCCGCCTTCGTCCTGTATGACAACGGATTTAGCCATGACGGTAGCGACAGTATAGGCATCCAACGGAGTGACGGAATGAATGGTAGCCCGACACAGGCCCTCGGCAATCAGGCGGGTGTCTCCATCCGGTGTGCGGATCAGTTGTTTGATACGGGCGACCGTACCCACGGGACAGAGTTTGGTGATGGACGGCTCGCCGCTGTCCGGCTCGGAAATATCCAAAAGGGAGACCAGAAGCACGGTCTGACCGGCACTGGCCGCTGATTGGGCGGCTTTGGGAGACTGAAAGCTGTCCTTGAGTACGTCACAGTTGACAGTCATACCGGGGAAAGCGACCACTCCCCGCAGTACGACCAGGGGGAGCGTTTGCGTTTCGGCTTTTTCAATATAGGCAGACATGATGGACTATGTTTCCTTTCGGGGGTATACGGTGAGGGTATTCGGCAGCCGCGAGTGTATGTGAGCGACTGGCAAGCACGAATTCGGAGAAGAGCGGGTGGTTCGTGTGCGGATATACCCTGCCGAAGGCGGATGTAAAAAGACATCCCACCATACTTTCTCCCTATTATACCACACTTCTTTGAAAATTTCCATAGGTATCACAGAATTTTTACAAAATTATATCTCTGTTCACATAAGGACGCTGTGCCGCCTGTGGGAGCGGGCACAGCGTCCGGCTGCCACGGCTTATCGGATCCGTCCAAGCAACCGATGCGTATTCATGACCTTATGCGTACATGTTATTGGTCTTCATATATTGCCAGAGCTGTTCTCCGTGATGCTGCTCGTCAGATTGAATCTGGTTCAGAACCTGTCTCAACTCGGGCTGACCGAATTCAAACACGCAGGTGTCGTACAAATGGGAGACATGCTTTTCTGTCGCCAGCAGGTCGGCGCACAGGAAGGCATCCTGCTTTTTCTGGGGGGTGTCGCCGGAGGTGTAGCAGGCGCTGAAGGTGGGGGTTGTCTTGCAACCGCCTTTGCAGTCACCCGAGGAGATCGCGGGGGACTGTCCGCTCTCGATCTGGTTGATCATGTCCAGATGATGTCGCTCGGTGGCGGCAATGTTTCTGAACAGCTGCTTGAGCTGAGGATCCTGAGCTGCCTGTTCATGCTTGGTGTACTTTTCCACACACAGCTGTTCCTGCTCTTTGAGATCCTTAAGAAGACTGGTTTCTTTCTGGGTGAGTTGCATATGATTCCCTCCGCTTTATGAAAATGTACGGGAATACCCGTCGCCGGAGAGTATGGGACGGATCAGGCCGCTTTATTCAGTATGGAATACACATATTCACGGAAAAGCATGCATACTGTATACTGATTCTGATAGGGAGGTACTTTCCGATATGAAATCCATACGAACCGCTGCCCTGATGGCGGCATTGGTTTTCCTTATTTCCTGCGGTGGCCTTATGTCCCTGGGTGTAACGGCTGCCGAAACATCCGCCCAGAAGGCAGACGCCGATGAGGTAGGTGTCACTCCGATGGCGGGTTCGTCGGGTCTGCTTTCCGCTGCACTTGGCACGACAACAACCTCTGATGACAAAACCGACCCGTTGGGCGTTCCCGTTTCCTACGGTCTCCGGGTGCTGTCGGCCCGGGATGAGATCGTCTTCTCAGGACTTTGCGGCAATGAGCTGTCCTTCACGGCACAGGATATATGCCGGGCCATGAACCTTTCTTCTTTGAATTATATTACCTTGACATCCCTGCCTTCTCC
>CAZQAI010000041.1:706-1835 GCA_964591305.1 uncultured Clostridium sp. | reverse complement strand
GGGCCACCGGGGCTGCTGTGGGGCAGACGGTTCCGGCGTCTGCCCTATCTCTCATGTCATTTGCTCCCGCCAGAGGAGATCAGCCCTGTGAGGCTGCTATGAGCTTTTCGGTCAATGGCAGCGGGTATGAGGTGTCATGCAAGCTGTGCTTGCTGGAGAAGATCAACTATACACCTACCGTGGCGCTGGCTCCCTCCCTGTCCCTGGAGGTCATGACCTTCTGCGATGTGCCTGTTATGAGCTCGCTTTCCTCATACGATCCAGAGGGGGATACAGTTACATATGAGATCACAGAGTATGCTTCTCACGGAAGGGTGATGCTCAATGATAAGCACACCGGTGCCTACACCTACACACCTGACCGGGGTTATGTGGGAAAGGACAGCTTTTGCTATGTCGTGCGGGACGAGTATGGAAATTACAGCACCGGCGCCCGGGTAAGTGTCCAGGTTAGCGCCACACCGGCATCGGTAACATATGCCGATCTTGACGGCCTGGCCTGTGCCGCTGCTGCTATCCGGGTGTCTGCCGCCGGGATCATGAATGGCATTCGTGTAGGTGCGGATGAGTATTTCCGCCCGGATACGGCCATCACAAGAGTGGAGTTTTTGGTCACGGCTATGAATGCCATTGGGATGGATCCCTCTGTCGTCTTGGCCAGTGAAGAGGCGGTTGGGCAGGCTCTTGCCTGTTTGACCGACGGACAGGAGATCCCACAGGCCATGCGCGGGTATGTGGCTATGGCATTGAAAAACGGTGTCATATCAGGTAAATCTGCCGGGGATGAATCGACGGACGCGAGAACATTCTGCCCTCAGGATACCATCACCCGGGCGGAGGCAGCGGTCATTCTGTCCAACCTGATCGGGTATGCCAAACAAACCACCGTCAGTGCCTTTGCAGATGCTGACAGCATGCCGGACTGGTCGGTACCCGCCATGACCTCCTTGTATGCACTGGGCATTATGACCTCCTTTGATGGCTCTGCCCGGGCCGGAGAGACTATGACACGGGGTGATACGGCCATATGGTTGGACGCAACCATGCGGTTGATCGCCAATGCGGGATGAGACAATGCAACCCCCAGCCTTTCTTTTGAAAGGTTGGGGGTTTTGTATAACACCGCATA
>CAZQAI010000041.1:0-696 GCA_964591305.1 uncultured Clostridium sp. | reverse complement strand
TGGCGCAGATACGCTGCCGGTCTTTACTCCTCGTCATCCTTCTTCTCGGGCGGACTGACAAGGACGGTCAGCTTGGTGACACGCATATCGTCCATTTCAGTGACGATGATGCATAGATTCTCATATGTGAAGCTGTCACCCACCTTGGGGGTGTCGTTAAGCATTTCCACACACCAGCCGCCTACGGTGGAGTACTCGCAGGTAAAGTCGTGCGCATCCGGATCAAAGTTAATTTCAGAGAAGAAATCATCAATATTCATGTCTCCGTTGACCTCATACGTATTCTCTCCGGTCTGAGAGATCATCTGAACAATCTCGTCCTCCTCATCCCAGATGTCACCTACCAGCTCTTCCAATATGTCCTCCATGGTGACAATACCCAGTGTGCCGCCGTACTCGTCGGTCACCACCACCATATGCACTTTGGTTTCCCGCATGAGCTTGAGTACAGCGGGAATCTTCATGGATTTATATACGAACTGTGGCGGGAGCAGAAGGGAACGCAGATCCAGCCTGGTATCATCCTCCCCCCGCTCATGGCAGTCAGCCAGCGCTTTGTAGTAGCGGTTGAGCACCAGAATGCCGATGATGTTGTCAATGCTGTCCTCATATACGGGGATCCGGGTGTACCGCGAAGAAAGAATGGTGTCCGCAATCACGGCGGGGTCGTCATCAATGTCAATGGTCACCAGGTCA
>CAZQAI010000040.1:0-10312 GCA_964591305.1 uncultured Clostridium sp. | reverse complement strand
CCGACGATTTGGATCGCACCGTGGCGGATCAGGCTGCTGCAGGTGCCCCCCGGGACAACCGGGATGTGGGACTGTTCTACTTCCTCTGCTGGGTGGGAGCCGGGCAGATTGTCCAGGATAACACCAAGCTGTATGTGGACGGCGGCATTCAGGGTGTCAAGGACTATTTCAAAACCTCCGGCGGAGAAGCCTATTGGGCTGAGCCTTACTTCGGTTACTACCTCAATACCGATACCTGGGTATACCGCAAGCATGCCTACATGCTGGAGGCGGCAGGGGTAGACTTTATTTTCCTGGATGTTTCCAATGCAGAGGTGTTTATCAACGGGCATATGGCTCTATTCGACACCTGGCTGGAGATGCGTCGGGAGGGCATCGACACCCCCCAGATTTGCTTCTTCTGCGGCGACACACCCAGTACCTTTGCTTCCAATATGGAGACCCTGTTTACCACGGTTTACTCACCGGAGAACTGGGATAAGTATAAGGAGCTATTCTATGAGTGGGAAGGCAAGCCGCTGCTGTTCGGCAATTCGGCCGGTCTGACGGGCAGCCTGAAGACCAAGGTCATGGATGCCTTTACAGTACGGGGCAACTGGGCTTGGTGCGATAAGGACGGGTACTGGTCGTGGCTCCAGGAGTACAACTACGATCGCCGTGCCAAGGAATATGTACTGACAAACGGCGGCTGGGGTCGGGACGAGGAAGGCCATTATGAATCTTTGGCTGTTTCTCTCGGGTATCACGCTACCTCCAGCAAGGGCCGCAGCTTTGTCAACCAAAAGCAAGCCAACAACGGCCTGGGGGATTTTGAGTTTTCGTCTATTGAGCGGGCGGGGCAGGGGCTGAGCTTTGCCAACCAGTTTGAAGCGGCTATGTCACTCATTGAAAAGAATGTGCCGGCAGATGATCCGTTTGTCATGCTGATCACCGGCTGGAATGAGTGGATCGCCGGATGCACCCGACTTGAGGAGGAGCAATCCTTCTGCAATGGTAAGGCGGATTTCCTGTATGTGGATAACTTCAATGCGGAATTCTCCCGGGACGCGGAGCCTATGCGCAACTACAACGGATATGGGTTTGGCGACAATTACTATTACCAGATGGTGGACTACATCAGACGCTTCAAGGGTATCGGAGCGACCCCTGTGGCTGACCATCAAGGCACGGTGGATTATACCGACCTCTCCAGCTGGGGGGATATCGAATTGACCTACATGGATTCTCAGTACGACGTCGCACTGCGGAATGAACCCAGCTACGACAGGCGGAACCGCTACATCAACCATACGGGTCGAAATGATCTGGTGTCTGCCAAGGTCTCTCAGGATGACTACCATCTCTACTTCCTGGCCTCCTGTACCGATGACATCATCATCGACGACGGCAGCACCTGGATGAACCTGTTCCTCAACACCGACGCTGATGCTTCGACCGGCTGGGACGGATATGATTATGTGCTTAACCGGGACAGGGATTCCTTTGTGGTCAGTGTGGAAAAGCTGACTGTGGCCGAGAATGGAAGTGTTACCGCTACAGTGGTAGGCGGTGCCTACTATTACCTGGAGGGCAACACCATGGTCATCCGTGTAGCCAAGGATGTCCTGGGTCTGGATACCGGTCTGACAGAACGCCTGATCTTTAAATGGGCCGATAATTCGGTGAATCTGGATGAGATGCCGGATCCTATGGGATTCATGGATCTGGGCGATACAGCACCTGACGACAGGTACGGCTTCCTCTACCTCTGCGAGAGCTGCACCACTCGCCGGGAGGCCGATGTGGTACGCACCACATCCGAGGTTAAGGCTGTGGCCAACACCTATCCTGCCGTGACCTGCCCGCCGGATAAGACAGAGATCACTCTCAAGCCGAACAAAGTGGATATCGTCTATGACATAGACAAAGAATCTGCCGGCAAGTATGTGACCGCTTCCTCACTGACTGACTACTTCGAGTTCCAGGGCGGTACGCAGCAAAGTAAGGCGCAGATTATTCAGGACGGCAGCAATGGCAATTTTATCCGGATGGATGGCTACTCCGACCTGCGTACTCTGAACGATATTGAAGGCTCCTATGAATTTTCTGTCGATCTACACATGGTGGACTTCGGGAACTGCGCCGTGTATGTCCGGGGTGAAATGCCCGGTGTGCTGGCTCCTATCAATCCTGCCAACCATAATGTGGTACAGATCTTCAACTACTATGAATGGGACTGGTACGCAGAAAACGGGGGAAGCACCTTGGGCGGCTCGTCTACGGCAGGCTCCGGTATCGGCATCTATCCGGGAGCGAATGACCTGACCGTCCGCTTGAAGCGGTACGCCCCGGATGGCCTGAATGTGGCATCGGCTTCTTACACCTTCCCGTATCCTGCCGACATTGGAGATCCCTCTTCCGAATGGATGACGCTCCGGTGCGTGGATGACGGGTCTACTGTATCGATATACCTCAATGACACCTTGCTTTGCACCATTCGCATGGAGAACCCCGGCATGACGTACGAGAGCGACGGAACCGGGCAGGAATATTATGGATTCGCTGTCTTGTGTGACGGCCAGGGTCAAGAGGTCCTGACTGTGGAGAATACGAGGCTGAATTCCCAGGGATCCCAATTGGCCCTGACCACCCGGAATCAGACCTTTGAGTTTGACAATATCCACATTACATTTGACGAATATCTCATGGAGGGCGGACGTACAGAGACGCCGCTGGATGCTCAACAAATAACCCTTACCTATACACCTGATACCCGCCTCCTCAATACCTTGCTGATCACCAATATTGAGCCGGAATATGAGACAGAATCCGATACCGAACATGACTCGGTCACACCTTCCGTTTCCGATACCGAGGGAGAAACACAATCTGTCTCCCGCCGTGGCTGTTCGTCTGTTGTATCCACATCCGCGACCGGAATGGTATTCCTGGCTCTGTCGACCTGCATTTTGTGTATTGGCAGGAGAATGTCAGGAGAAAAGAAAAATAAGAGGTAGCACCTCACATTTCGGACAGTCAAGGGACTATCGCACAATGCGGCGGTGCAAATACACTGTCAGAATTGTGCGGTGCTGCCTTAAAAAGGAGAATCAGCTATGAACCATCATATCCGTTTGTGTGCTTTCGCCGATGAAGCTTCCCCCAACCGGGGGGAGCAGATTCGGGCTTTGCGGGAAAATGGGATCAGCCTTTTGGAGATTCGGGGCGTGGACGGCATCAATATCGCAAATCTTTCCTTCCAGGCGGCGGCATCTTTCAGATCCGAATTGGATGCGGAAGGTATTTCTGTCTGGTCTGTTGGCTCCCCTGCCGGAAAGACGCTTATCACGCAAGACTTTTCCGATGAACAGAGACAGTTTGAGCATCTGCTCCGCATGGCGGACATCTTCGGTGCATCCTGCATCCGCCTGTTCAGCTTTTACGGAACGGAAGGGGAGGAGCGGTGGTTCCCGGAGGTGGCCCGGCGGCTTGAGACCTTTGTCAGCATGGCCAAAGGGAGCGGTGTGGTGCTTTGCCACGAGAACGAAAAGGGAATCTATGGAGACAGCGCGTCCCGATGTCTGGAGATACATAAAGCAGTACCGGCATTGAAAGCGGTTTTTGACCCGGCCAACTTTGTGCAGTGCGGGCAGGATGTCATGGAGGCCTGGCGGATACTGGCACCCTATGTGTATTACGGACATATAAAGGATTGCACGGCAGACGGCAGGGTGGTTCCCCCCGGAGACGGTGTTGGCGCTCTGCGGACATATCTGCCCCTGTTCATCGCCGGCGGTGGGGAGGTGCTGACACTGGAGCCGCATCTGGCAGAATTTGTGGGTCTTGCCGGTCTTGAAGGGGAAGGGAACCGGAGTGTTGTCGGTCAGACCATGCGCTTTGAAAGCAACCGGGCGGCTTTCGATTATGCAGCGAGTAAGCTCAAATCCATTCTGAACAGTATGTCCAACCGCCCTGCATGAATAGTAAGGAGAGATGTTACCATGAAAATCGGTGCTCAGTTTTACACCATCCGTGACTTCTGTAAGACACCGGAGGCTCTTGACGAATCCATGAAAAAGGTAGCCGACATCGGGTACCGTCATATTCAACTGTCAGGTGTCTGTGCCTATGAGGCAGACTGGATGGCCCGGCGTCTCAAGGCCTACGGCCTCAAGGCTGATATCACCCACTTTGATTATGGGAGGATCATCCATGATCCCGAGGGAACCATTCGGTTCCATGATACCATGGATTGTCCCTACATCGGGATCGGCTCCAACCCCCGGGGTGTCAACCCGGAGGGACTGGCCAGAATGGCGGAGGAAGCCCGTCCGGCCATGGGAAAAATAGCTGCGGCCGGACATAAGTTCATGTACCATAACCATCATTTCGAGTTTGCCCGTTATGAAGGCAAGACATTTCTTGATCTCCTGTGCGAAACATTTCCCCCGGAGATATGCGGCGTGACCCTGGATACCTATTGGGCGCAGGCCGGAGGGGCCGATCCGGCCCAATGGCTACGTAAGCTGGCCGGCAGAGTGGATTGCGTGCATTTCAAGGATATGGTATTTTCACCTGCAGATAATGCCGTGCGTATGGCAACTGTAGGGAGCGGAAATATGAATTATGGTGAGATTCTCAAGGCATGTGATGACGCCGGCGTGCGGTACGGCTTTGTAGAGCAAGACAACTGTTATGGAGAAGACCCATTCCTATGTCTGAAAAAGAGCTATGACTGGCTCCGGGCGCAGGGATTGGACTAAAAGATTGCTGAGAGGTAAATAATTATGAGGAAAGTAAGACTTGGCGTCCTGGGCGTGGGGAATATGGGCACGGGGCATATTGATCACGTGCTGACCGGAAAGAATCCGGAAATCGAACTGACAGCCGTAGCTGACACCAATCCGGCCCGACTGGAGTGGATGAAGAATCAACTGGCCTGCCGCAGGAAGGACTTTCCTGACCTGCACCAGCCGGATGTGGCCCTGTTTGCCACAGCCGAGGATATGTTCGCCTCCGGGCTCATTGATGCGGTGGAGATTGCTGTGCCGCATTATGACCACCCGAAGTATGCTATCATGGCTATGAAAGCAGGTATCCATGTCATGTGCGAAAAGCCGGCCGGTGTTTACACCCTGCAGGTTCGGGAGATGATGGCTGAAGCGGACAGGCATCCGGATCTTGTGTTTGGCATGATGTTCAATCAAAGAACCAATCATGTTTACCGCAAGATGAAGGAAATTATGGATTCCGGAGAGTTGGGGGCCTTGAAAAGAACCAGCTGGATCATCACCAACTGGTACCGCCCTCAAGCATATTACGATTCCGGCGCCTGGCGTGCGACTTGGTCAGGAGAAGGCGGCGGTGTTTTGCTCAACCAGTGCCCACACAACCTGGATCTGTGGCAGTGGATTTGCGGTATGCCGCGGCTGGTGGATGTCAAAATGCATTTCGGAAAGTGGCACAACATAGAAGTAGAGGACGATGTGACCGCTTATGTGGAGTATGAGAATGGTGCAACAGGCACTTTTGTCACCACTACCGGCGATACACCCGGAACCAACCGCTTCGAGATCGTTTGCGATGGCGGAACCTTGATTTCAGACGGCGGTTCCGTGCAGCTGATCAAGCTGGATCAGCCCGAATCGGTTTTCACCAAGGTCAATCAAACGCCTTTTGCCGGGCCGCACTGCACCCGTGTTCCCCTGGAAACCGACGGGAAGAACGAGCAGCATGTAGGAGTCATGAATGCTTTCGCTGCCGCCATCCTGCGTGGAGAGCCTTTGGTGGCTGATGGCCGTGAGGGCATCAACGGCCTGACTCTCTCCAACGCCATGCATCTTTCCGCCTGGACAGGAAAACCGGTTGAACTGCCTTTTGATGAGTTGCAGTTCCGTGATCTTCTGCTGGATCATGTCAGACATTCCCGCCGTAAGGAGAATATCGAGTCTGTTTTTGCATCTACAGAGGGAACATATAATTCCTGATGACAGGTTCCGTATAAGTTCAGGCACCATCGCACAATCCGCAGCCGCAAGTGTTGCCCAAAAGGGCTGTTGCTGTTTGTCGCTTCTCCGATGAACCGCGATAGCCTTTTTTGTCATAGCATTGACTGCGGCTCAGATCCATTCTTTCTAATGTACGCTTGCTTTTTGTTTAGAAACGAGGTACTGTCATGTGAGCTTCTGCTACTACAGAGGGGAGCGCGGAGAGGCGCTTCCGGGGATGCAGTTGCTTACAGACAATCATGGTATTCTCGGCTGAGCTGTAACGGGCTTCTACAGTTTTCACAAAAAAATATATATTTCCCCTTTACAAATTCACAAAAATGTGGTATACTGAAAAGGCAGACGGGAGAGATGTTTCCAGACAGTCCGTGTTACAGCGTATGTTATAAGCACGACCGACGCTGCTTCATCCCTGACCGTTCCTGCACCGGAATTTGTTTAACAAAAGAAGGAGGAAAAACCATGAAGACGACGATTGTAGGAAGGCAGTTAAATGTGTACGAGGAAACCCGGGCTTATATCGAGAAAAAGATGGCCAAGCTGGATAAGTACTTTCGGGAAGAGCTGAATCCGGAGGCGGTTGTCGCACTCAGTCGCAAGCGTAACGTTTCTACCTTGGAAGTGACCATCAATGCAGGCGGTACGTTGTTCCGCAGTGAGGTGGACTCCGATGATTTTAAAAGCGCCATGGATAAAACCGTCGATAATATAGAACGCCAGATTCGAAAAAACAAGACACGGTTGGCCAAAAAACTCCGTGAAGGCATATTGGATCAGCAAACATTGACCGAGGATGATGGTGATACAGTTCAGGACGATGAGTTGATCATCCGCACCAAGCAGTTTGAATTTCGTCCGATGTCCCCGGAGGATGCCATCATGCAGATGAATCTGCTGGGACATAGCTTTTATGTGTTTTGTAATGCTACTACCGGAGATACATGTGTGGTGTACAGTCGCAAAGACGGCACCTACGGATTAATTGAACCAATGCGCTAAGGTATACCGCATATGTAGCGTATCTGTACCATGAAAAATGAGCGGTGGTGCTTTCACATAGAGTTCGTATGTGCTTGCTTTGGTGGTGCAGCTGGGAGTCGAAAATCAGAGGATGCTATTCCCAGTCATGATTGACGGTGCGAGATGAGCAAGCCTGTTACAGTTCAGCTGGGGAACGGAGGAGCCCTCAGACCCCCAAAGAACTTTCAATACATTTATGTATTGAATTTATTGTGATTATTTTCCGGAAAACCGGCGTTCATGGCATCCAAAATAACATAAAGCCAGTCGCGGGGCCCCTACCCCACTCTACAGTGGAAAAGGGGCGTATTATAGAGGGTGGCTGAACTGTAACGCAAGCCTTAAAAAAAATATCTTTTTTCAAAAAAGCTCTTGCTTTTTTCATGAAAGTATGGTATAATACCAACTGTTGTACAGGGGTATAGCTCAGCTGGTAGAGTACCGGTCTCCAAAACCGTGGGTCGCGGGTTCGAATCCTCCTGCCCCTGCCATGATGAGTGGTCAAAATCGATCCGGCCACGAAAAAACGAGAAAAGCGGAGATTTCGAGAGATTTCTCCGCTTTTTTCGCCTCTGACTTTTTTCGAATTTTCATCGATCCATTTTCGAAATTTTGGCGACCGAAAGGATTCGAACTACCGAAAACGCCAAATTTTCGGCATTTCATAAATCAAGTAATCGACCGAAAGGACTTGAACCGGCGACAGGTTCAAAAATCCTTTCGGTTTTTTGCGTCAGTCACAAATTGTTTACAATTAGTGGTGTACAGAATCACTCCATCCCGTTTCCAAAAGGATCTGAACCCACGAAACGCCCAAAATAGTCTTTTTCAAAAACAATCCATTGAGTCAGCGAAAGGACTCGAACCACCGAAATCAAATCATGACGTGCAGAAACCAAAGATAATCCCTCTGCCCTACATAGCCAAATGCAAATCAGCCGAGCATTTGGCTTTTATTTTTGCAGAAAGGATGAAAACAGATGATAGCAATTATTTCAAACGGCAATTATACTGCACAACTGCAGTTCCCGGCGGAACGCAGACAGATAGCCGGAGTCCTCTCGTATTTGGGGGCAAATCACGCAAGTGATTACGACATCAAATACAATGAAGATTCCGATAGCAAGCTGTGGTTCTCTCTTGACTGCCGAGGTGTTGTAGAAAATGCCATCGCAAAGGTAATACCCGTCGGCTTCAAATTCAATGCTCTGAATGACACAATCGCTTTGATGAACAATCTCCCGTATGTAAACAGACGAGAGTTTGAGAACACTGTCAAGGCCGAGGGTCTTGCTTCCTACGAGCAGCTCAACAGAATGCTGACCGAAGCCTATCCTCAATCAGTCACCAGCAAGTACTACTGTCCACTTACCGTTCAGGTACACGGAACGAATTGCTGGGGAGATATGGATGAGGAAGGATATGAGGAAGATGCCGAGTTTGCCGCACGCCACGAAGACTTGATTCGTCAAGAGCTGATGGCGTACAACGAAAGCGATGAGAACAACATGGCAGAATACTTCTCCGGCAACAACGGTGTTTCGGAAAAGCTTCGTTCTGCCGATTGGGGCTTTGAGCGTAGAAACGGAGAACTCTACGGATGCATCACCATCCAGACCGCAGGCCCCCTCACAGAGGACGAGGAACAGGATCTCAAGGAATGGATCACAGGTCAGAACTCGGATGGTCTTGGCGAAGGATTCGAACAAAGAGAAATCTACTTCGAAGGCGGTCACCGTGGTGCTTTCATGTACGTGAGCCTTTGGCATTCCGGTGATGATTATTATATCGACAACGAAGATGAGTTCGAGGATCGACTCAACAACCAAGGCATGTCTATGGGTGGTATGTGATGGCATTACTCTTTTCCCATGTTCGGGTATCGACTCCCGATGGCAACGAAGCGGAATTTCTCGTCAGCGGTATTCCGAGAGAATTTGATGATTTCGAATACTACACCAAGTTCGAAGACTTCATTGACAGTATAGAGGAAGAAACAGACATCAGCGTTCATGCTGATGTCTACCTCTATGGCGAAGGAGAAACCTTCAAGGCTTCCATCGAGGAAATCGCCTATTTCACAATTCGTATGAATGCTGACGAAGACTTTCTTTCCGGCCATTGCGACCACATTGAAACTGTTGACTTCACCTGCAACTACTCTCCCGATGAACTGTTCGGGATGGATTGGGGGTGAGTATGGCAGAAAACTATTATGACGTGCTTCTCGGTTATAACGATGAACTCGACACCGAAGGTACACCGCTGTATAGCGTGAAAGAAGTGGCTGACTTCATTCACACACATGACGGCGGCTATATAACCGAAGAAGGCGGCACTCCATTGCTTGAAATCAGGGATTGTGATTTTGAGTTTTGCAATGATTTGTGTTACAAGTATGAGCTCATGGCTCAACTCCGCAATGGTGAAGGCTTTGAGGGCAGGTATCGGCATTGACCGAAGAAATGGCACATTCAGAAAGTATATGATAAAACTGAAAGAAACAAATCTGGACGGCGTAAAGGAGATGGCAAAATCTCTCCTATATACTGATGTTCACAAGACAGAATATGACAATGTAAAGAAAGGACTGATAATAATCGCCAACGATTACAAACTTACACCATTAGAGAAAGAAACCATAATCTTGTGGAATGAGGCGGAAGATGTGATCTATATCGACACCCGCAATCCCAATCTGATCAAGCGCCTCAATAACGCAAAGAAAAAGCACCCCACAGAATTCAAAGTCGAGCCTCCCGATAAATACGGAAATGTCTGTGCCATCGTGAGCAAAGATGTGCTTCGTATTTCTTTACACGCTCCAATGACAGAGGAAAAGCGTGAAAGGCTTTCGACTCAGGCAAAGGAATGGCAAGAGAAAAATGGGGTTTGACCCCCCCTTTTTGAAGGATTAAACAAGGGGTAAGGCAAACATACCACCCCATGCTTTTATGTCTCTGAAACAGGGGTTTGCCCCCCTTCAGGACATTAGAAACCATTTCTACGCCCTAATTAAACACAATCTTTAGACGGAAGGAGATCAAGCAACTTGACCTTTTACGAAAAAGAGTTGCACAGGCTTTTTGACGATTCCGAAAGAATTTCGGAAGACACCGTCTTTGCAGGTAAAACCATGATTACCAAAATTGGCGAGGATCTGCGAGCCAAAGTGCAGTTCGTGAACACACACATCTCCGGTCAGTACGATGCACTTCGTCTGACCATCATTAACCGCCATGAAGGTGCGGTAGATACAGAAACCTTCAAATTTTCTGATATTATCGGAATGAAGGGGGACAAAG
>CAZQAI010000039.1:0-10391 GCA_964591305.1 uncultured Clostridium sp. | reverse complement strand
CATGACACCCAACATAACATAAACGCAGTCGCGGGGCCCCTCGCCCCACTCTACAATGGAAAAGGAAGCGTACTATAGAGGGTGGCTGAACTGTAACCTGTAACATGCTTTTGCCCCATTTTCTTTGGGTCACGGTTGACAAATATGAAAAAGTGTGGTATCATAAGAAAGTACTTTATGAAAAGACAGGAACATGTATATGAATGAAGAAAAGCGACTGGCCGTTCTGATCGATGCAGACAATGTGTCTCCGGCTTATGTGAAGGTTATCTTTGACGAAGCCACCACAAAGGGCATTGTGACATATAAACGCATATATGCCGATTGGACCAGGAACGAGATGCAGGGATGGAAATCGGTGTTGTTGGAGTACTCTCTTACCCCCATGCAGCAGTACAGCTACACCATAGGTAAGAATTCCACTGATGCAGCGCTGATCATCGACGCTATGGACATTCTGTACACAGGCAAGGTAGAGGGGTTTTGCCTGGTGTCCTCCGACAGTGATTTTACCCGCCTGGCCGTGCGTCTGCGCGAGGCCGGCATGTCTGTTGTCGGTATGGGAGAAAAGAAAACGCCCCGACCCTTTGTCACTGCCTGTGAAGAATTCAAATTCATTGATGAAATAGACCGCACCGAAAAGGATACCCCGGGAACAGCGCCGGCGGCCTCGCCGGGGCGGGCAGCCGTTGTAAAGGAGACAGGCAGGGAAGTACAAAAGGACAGTCGGGACAGAACCCGGGATAAGCATGAGACTTCCCAAACAGAACTGTCGGCAATCAGAGGCACCATCACGCAACAGTTGGCTAATTTTTCCGACGAGGATGGCTGGATGCCGGTGTCAAGCCTTGGCAATGTACTGGCTAAACGGTATCCTGATTTTGATGTCCGTAACTTTGGCTACAAAAAGCTGGCGGATTTTCTGGAGTCGCTTGGCGGCTTTGAGCTGCGAAACGAGCCGGATCGTCTTAACCCAGGCGGCAAGTTGGCTTTTATTCGGGTCTCGCCAAAAAGAAAAGCGGGACACAGCACCGGGGAACCTGACCATCCTGTCCCAAAGCATACTGCAGATGGCTTATTATGACACACCGTGTGTGAAAGGAAAAAAACATGAATTATCAATTTTCAAATAAGATTGCCAACCTCAAGCCTTCGGCGATACGGGAGATTCTGAAAGCCCCTTCTGATGCCGAAACCATCAGCTTCGCCGCCGGTAACCCGGCCCCTGAGTCCTTCCCGGTGGAGGAGATGGCTCGCCTCTCTGCCGATATATTCAAGACACAGTCTACCACCGCTCTTCAGTACGGCGTTACCGACGGGTATAGTCCCTTGCGGCAGGCTGTGGCAAGGAGACAGAAGGAGGTTTTTGGCATCGGAAAGTCAAGGGATGCGGGCGATGCCTTTGATGATACGACTATCATTGTCTCGGGTGGACAGCAAGGCATTGAACTTGCCTGCAAGGTTTTTTGCAATGAGGGAGATGTGGTGATTTGTGAGAATCCTACCTTCATCGGCGCTCTCAACGCCTTCCGTTCCTGCGGTGCTGAGACGGTGGGGGTTCCACTCCGGGAAAACGGGATTGACACGGATGCATTGGAGAGAACCGTTCAGAACACACCCCGTGCCAAATTGCTCTACCTTATTCCTACCTTCCAGAATCCGGCCGGTCTGACTGCTAGCTATGAGACACGCAGAAAGGTATATGAGATTGCCAAAAAGTACGGCATTATGATCTTTGAGGATAACCCTTACGGCGAGCTCCGTTTTACGGGAGAGGAGATTCCTACCATCAAGAGTATGGATACGGATGGCCTGGTTATATATGCTTCGACCTTTTCCAAAATTCTGTCAGCCGGTATGAGGGTGGGCTTTGTCATAGCTCCTGAAGCAGTGGCATCCAAGATGGTCGTGGCCAAGCAGACTGAGGATGTGCATACCAATCTGTTTTTTCAAATTTTGTGCTACAAATACATGACAGAATGTGATCTGCCGGCCCATATTGAAAAGATCCGGGCCATCTACCGCCGCAAGTGTAGCCTGATGCTGGATGGACTGGATAGAGAGATGCCGGATGACGTGATTTTCACCCGGCCGGAAGGGGGGCTGTTTATCTGGGTGACCTTGCCTGACTATGTGGACATGGATGCCTTTCTCAAGGCAACCATCGCCGCTAAACTGCGGGTTGTGCCGGGCGTCACCTTCAACTGCGACACCGAGGCGCCTTCCCATTCCTTCCGCCTTAACTATTCCACACCCGCTGATGATCAGATCGTGGAGGGTATCCGTCGGCTGGGCGAAGTCGTCAGAGCCTTCACCCGGTGACCGCACTCTATCCCAACCCGATGTAAGGGGGAAACCTGACAAACAAGAAGGCCGGATGCGTACTTCCTGCGGGAATGTACTTCTCCGGCCTTTCCGTGGTGATGATCATGGCTTTGATGAGGCAGACAAGTTTTTTTTCAACCGTACAGCGCCTGTGTGGCATACAATGTCGATTCTGGTTCCCCCGCAGGCCTCTTCCCCGTCCAACGACCAGCGCAGCGGTTCTGCCATGATAAAACGGGCCCGAGGCGTGTGGTAGAACTCGATCATGGGGTTCCCCCTGTAATCGCTGGCCAGCAAAGAGGTGATGATCTTGTTCAACTCCGTAGGATTCCGTGGAGTCCGGATGAGTATGACCTCCAACTCGCCGTCCGACATGGATACCTCAGAAGCCGGAAGCTTGACAACACCGCCTGCCGATACTGTGTTTGTAACAGCACCGAAAATGTATTCTCCTTGGGTGGCTGTGCCGTCTGACAGCTCCACAGATACCTGCCTTGGCAAGATGTTGCCGATGTCGGCGATCCCAGCCAGGATGTAGGCCATGTGCCCCAGTACATTTTTGGCACTTTGCGGGGTGGAGTAGGAAGTTGCGGAAAAGGCTCCGAATGTGGCAATATAGGAAAAGAAGCGGACAGACGCCTCAGGCATTCCATTCACGGGTATGAATTGTCCTACATCCAACACCATCTCCTGTGTCCCCCCGGCAGATCGGGCCGCAGCCCGAAGGCCGGCCGGTAATCCCATGCTGGAGGCAAAGTCATTGGTACTCCCTGAGGGAATGTACCCGAGTGCGGGCCGCCTGTCCTGCCTGATGGACATCAGACCGTTCACAGTCTCGTTAAGTGTGCCGTCACCGCCGCAGCATATCACCTGATCGAAGCCGTCGTCGGCCGCACCGGCAGCCAGCTCAGTGGCGTGACCTCGGCACATGGTGGGACAGACCGTGACCCGGCGTTCTCTGTCAGGCGTGCCGTCCGGCAGGCGGTACAGCTCATTCAGAATATCGTAGAGGCCGCTTTTTGATTTCATCTTACCTGAGACCGGGTTGATGATCAATAAAACCCGACGGCAGCGGGTTCCCTCCGTGATTTCCGTATTCATGTGTAGATGTTCCTCAGAATTCATATACAGTCTTCTCCGAAATTCATATGCTGTGTTTTCCGATTGATTGGCGTTTTGCTTTCCATTTATTTTGTTACAGTTCAGTCGGGGAACGGAGGAGCGCCCGGGACCCCCAAAGAACTTTCAATACATTTATTATGAATTGAATTTATCGTGATTACTTTTCCAGAAAACCGGCGTTCATGGCACCCAAAATAACCCAAACGCAGTCGCGGGGCCCCCGCCCCACTCTACAGTGGAAAAGGGAGCGTACTATAGAGGGTGGCTGAACTGTAACTTTATTTTAACATATTCAAACGGGATTTGCAAGATACATCTTTACAAAATTCTGCGTTTGGTATATAATATAGTTATGGTTCAGTTCCCCTCATGAAATACGTTCCACGGTGAAAGCTCTTGGGGAGGTGGGGCCTTTCAAACTGTCCCCCGCTGAACAAATGCCGCATATACCCAAGCGGTTCGAAAAGGAGAACATGTATGAAGGAAGCTTTTTGCTTTGAGGAGACCCAAAAGGACAGTACCCTGATTTATGATGGGCGGGTGCTACATGTGTATAAAGATACCATTAACCTGCCCAACGGGAAGACAGGTATGCGGGAGTATTGCAAGCATGGGGGAGCGGTGGCCGTGGTGCCTCTCACAGAGGATGGAAAGGTAGTATGTGTCCGACAGTACCGCTACGCTGTAGGGCAGGTCATGCTGGAGATTCCGGCCGGCAAGCTGGACTTTGCAGGAGAAGATCACGAGCAGGCTGCTCTGCGGGAACTGCGGGAGGAGACAGGCTATCGTGCGGATCATCTGACGCCTATCGGAAAGCTGTATACATCACCTGCGGTTATGACCGAGGAAATCTACATGTATATGGCTGAACATATGACGCCGGGGGACACGGATCCGGATGAGGATGAGTTTCTGGAGCTGGTCGAGATCCCGCTTGAAGAACTGGTGGAGAGAATCCTGTCCGGCGAAATTTGTGATGGCAAGACACAGGCTGCTGTACTCAAAGTGTGGGCCATCAAACAAAAGAAAGTGAGAAATTAAGACATGGCAGACAACATACGCTCTGATTTGGGAAAACTCAAGACCGAGGGACGAAATCAAAATACATTGCATATCGATGAAATGTCAACCCTGGACATGATCAACACCATTTGCCGGGAGAACCGGGTGGTAGAGGATGCCGTAGCTGCCGAAGCTCCGGCCATCGCTCGGGCTGTTGACATCATCGCCGAAAGGCTGGAAGCCGGCGGGCATCTGATATACGTAGGAGCCGGCACGTCCGGACGGCTGGGTGTGGTGGATGCTTCTGAGTGTCCTCCCACCTTTGGCGTAGATGAGAGATTGGTAAGGGGCATCATAGCGGGCGGTCACGGAGCCATGTTTCGGGCCGTTGAGGGAGCCGAGGATCATGAGGCCAGAGGGGCTGCCGAGTTGATGGAGGACGGTGTGACCGCAGGTGATGCGGTGGTCGGCCTGTCAGCATCAGGCGGCGCTCCGTATGTTTTGGGTGCTTTGAAAAAGGCCAGGGAAATAGGCGCCATTCCTATGGGGATTACCTGCAACCCTGACAGTTTGATGCATCCCTTGTGCGATGTCATCATGGCACCCTATGTAGGCCCGGAGGTCATCACAGGCTCCTCCCGGCTCAAGGCTGGCACAGCGCAGAAGCTGATTCTGAATATGCTTTCCACCGGGGCCATGGTGAAGACCGGAAAAGTGGTAGGCAATCTGATGATCAATGTCCGCCCAACCAATGTAAAGCTGCGTGACCGGTGCATCCGCATCCTTATGGAGTTGGGTAATTGCAGCCGTGAGAAAGCGGAGGAGTTGATCGATACATACGGGGATATCAGGGCATCACTGAAAGAGCTGAATAGCGAAACAGCAGGCTCCGTTCCTGAAAATTCTGACAAAAGCTGCTGAAGAAGGGCTTGGGGGAGGGAATCCCTCTCTCGGCTGAACTGTAACCCCAGGACCGTGAATTTTCAGTGACCCCGGAAAAATAGATTGACTTTTCCGAAAATGTGTGTTATACTATACGCTGAAAGAGAATAGTTCCTGGATTGTGACGCATATGCTGACTGTCTTGTTCCAGTTGGCACATGCGGAAGCTGTTGCTGTCACCACAGTCATTCGGGAACCAAAACGGAAGAGGAGGAAATGGTATGAGTATGGAAGCACTGAATGTCACAGGTGTACCGGTAGTCGGTGGGAAATACCTGATGTATAAGGATCGCCCCTTGGTTCGGGAGGGGGATACCATTTGTTATGGAGATATGGTCGAAAAGTATATTCTGGTTCTTGAGATTATGAACTACCGGGAAGCAGACGGAAACCGTCTGCCCCATGATATCGTCGTGCAGGTGATCGAGAGCCAGGATCAGAATAAAATCTACCGTCAGGGCACAAAGCGGGGATTGTATGAGGCCTTCGGCTATGGCCTTATCTGGCTGGAGCAGGCACTGTCCCATACTTGACAGGGTCACCTCTGAAATCCAGGTCCATGTGACCTGTACACATTCAGAGACTCCCATACAAAAGCGACCCGTCAGAGGGTCGCTTTCGCAATGTAAGAAAAGGAGCTTTACCGTGACGAAAACTCAAAACTTTGCATATTGCCGTGCCCTTCTGACGGAGGGAATAGAAACAGAAGCTTTCCCTTCGGCCGCTTATGCTATAGGCCGGGGTCGGGAGGTGTTCGTCTCCGATGTGATGGGCTGGCGTATCACCCAACCGGACAAACAGCCCGCCAATCGGGACACCTTGTATGATCTGGCGTCACTGTCAAAATTGGTGTCTACCACCATGGTCGCCCTGCGCCTCGTAGAGGAAGGGCGTCTGCTTCTCAGTGACCCGCTGTCCCGTTTCTTCACCCCCGCTGAGTTGGAAGGAGCGCCCAAGGGGCGGGAGAATGTGACTGTCTTCTCTCTGATGACACACACCTCGGGCATTACTCCGCACATAGCCCTGAGGGGGCAGATGGAGAAGTCGGAGGATTCCGCCGTAGCCCGTGTTATCCTGTCCTCGGCCCCCTTCTGCAACCCAGGTGAGCAGGTGCACTATTCCTGCATGGGGTACATCCTGCTGCAAAAGATACTGGAACGCCTGACCGGACAACCATTGGACAGGCTGGCTCAGACATATGTGTTTGGCCCGATGGGGATGGACGGTACCGGTTATAGTCCGACTTCAGATAATGTGGTCACCACCGAATATACATCTCGTGAGGCATGTTACATCAAGGGTCGTGTCCACGATGACAATGCCTACTTTCTGGGCGGCGTCTCGGGAAACGCCGGTGTGTTTGCACCGCTTGACGATATGATCCGTTTTGCTGTCATGTGCTCCCTGCATGGCGAACTGCCCGGCCCCTCATTTGGAACACAGTCCGGACGCCTGCTGGCCCGGCGTACTTTCGATCTGGCTATCAAGAATTATACTCCCGGCCTCAATGAATCCCGTGGGCTGGGCTTCCAGCTCAAACCCCCGCTGCCTCGCCTTTCGGCTATGGGAGACCTGATGGCGGAGGGATCCTTCGGTCACACCGGATTCACGGGAACCTCCCTGTATGTAGACAGTGAAAGCGGTTTGTGGGGCGTGCTCCTGACCAACGCTGTCCACTACGGTCGGGACAAGAACAGCTTCTTCCGCTACAGACGGTTGTTTTACAATGCTATGACCACTGAAGCCGATTTGCGGTGAGGGATGATTCCATACATATTCCCATACAGGGTTCTTACTCTGCCTCAGCATCCGGTTTGTCAAACCGAATATCAATGCCGTTGACCTCAGCCCCTTCATCAGCCCGGATGAGCAGGTAACGCACGCCGCCTATGACCCGGGTTTCCACAAGGTCGGCCTTCTCCGGGTTGATCTTGATGATGACATCCGGGGTTTTTACCTCAAAACGGCGGGTGTCAATGATGTTGAGGGGGCTGACTTCTGCTCCCTGGCCGAATTCGGCATCAAATTGCTTTTCAAATCGATCCACACCCTCCTCGGACATGCCTCCAAAGGACAGCATGTCCCGCAAGGTATGCTTGTCCACCACCAATGGCTCCGCTTCCTTGGCAGCCTTGTGATCCTCGATGGCCTGGCATAGCTGGGCCCGGACAGATCGTACCATCGGCAGACTGCAAGCCTCACCGGCGGCATCTGCCAGGGCGGAATGGAAAGCGGATTTCTGTTCAGCAGCCGGCATAGGCATCCTGCCTGCTTTGAAAATGGCATCAGTCAACTCGGTGTGACTGTCCTCAATGCTTTTGGTGTAGTACAAGGCACCGTACAGGTTGGTAGCTCGGTTGTCGAAGGCCGGGAACATGAAGCCCAAGGCCGGGGGAGAGACCACAGAATCGGCGACTACATGCCGGAAGCAATTTTCCCGGACATAGTAACTGAGCGCCGGCTTAGCCATCTTCACGGGGCATATGGCGCAGAGTATGTAGCTGAATACATCGGCCGCATCCTCAGAGCGGTGTCCATCCATGTGATAGGAAAAAACATCGTAGCTGTCATGAGCCAGAAGGATCATGTAGTTGCCTTCTATATTCAGAGCGTTGATTACCTTTTGATAAAAGGTGTGAACCGCCTCCTCGTCGCCAAGGGCGCATGCACGCAGGCGGGCCAGCAGGGCATATTCCTCGCTGTCTGATACCTGTGCGGTGGAGAAGGCGATATCCAGAAGATTGGTACCAATCCGCCCGGACAGGGCTTTTTTTAGCAGGGACAGGATCTCATCCGCTTCGGACTCGGACATAAGCCCCAGGGATTGATCCAGTTCTGAGATGATCTCTCTTTTTTCATTGACATAACATCCCCGGATGCGGGAGATGCCGCTTTTCTCCGGATTGAAACGCCGCCGGATCTCGGAAATTTCTTTATCGTTCATGCTTATGGTGTTTCCTTTCCTTTATATTTCACTCAGGGATATGTCTGAAATTGCATAACAGTGCCGCTTTAGACAATGAAGGGAGTCTTCCGGAGCAGGGCACCTGCCTCTGCCGGACGGGGAAGACAGAGAGTGAACAGGGAATCAGCCCGCTGACACAGGATGCGTTGACGGCATGCCAGTGCATTCGCCGGCTTTGTGATGACAGCGAGCGGAGATATTTCTCCATCTGTGTGGTCAACGGTGCGACTGTCCCGGCAGCCGGATCGAGTGGACATCTTTTTTTCATATATTCGCAGGAATTGCCGCCCGGCGGCATTGGCAGCCAGCAGGGCGGTGTAGACGGGAGCCGTCCTAATATCCTGTGGGCCAACACCTGTGGCGGCAAACAGCATGCCACGGCGTAGACGGGTATCAGGATACAGTCTGCTGTGAAGGGCATTCCAAAATTCTTGCGGGGTGCCCGCTTTTTTGGCGGCATCCACCATGCGTCCGGCCAAACCGCCACCAAGCTCCGCTGTATGTTCCAGGAGAGCGGGATCACCCAGCCGGAAAAACACATGGTAAAAAGGAAGCAGTATATCTTCCCCGGCGGGGGCGGCACCGATGCGCACTGCCTCCAACAACAGACGCAACGCTTGATCCGGCATGGTATCCTTCAGCACGGCGGCAAGACAGACCGGATCAACTGCCACCTCACGCAGGAGTGCCCGCAAGGCAGAGGCGGAGGGAGCGGCGGGTGTTTTGAGTGTATCATCGCAGTATGATTGACCCTCCCGGCGGACGATCAGCGGTGTCATAACGCTTCTCTCTGTCAGCAGGGCCTTAAGATATGAAATAGCAAGCAGATCGTTGGGGCAAGGAAACCCATTGGGCGGATCGTGTATCCCCGCCCGGATGGCCTGTGTGTAAGCCTCGGCTGTTCCTCGCCCTTGTCGGATCAAGGCAGCATATTGATCGGAAAAGGAAGGGTCGACGGCAGCATGAGCGGCCTGATCAAGCAAAGAAAGCTGACCGGTTTCGCTGCCAAAGGCCAGAATATCCACACCCAGACGGGATAGCAGACTGACACCGGCGGCGGCAAAAGTCTCTGCACCCGAGGCAGACCAGGGGAAAGGAAGTTCCATAACCAGGTCAGCCCCTCCGGACAGGGCCATGCGGGCCCGGAGGTAGGGATCGGCGAAAGCCGGGACACCTCTTTGAACGAAACGTCCGCTCATGATGCAGATGACGCAACCATGCGGGCCTACCGCCTGCCGCATAGCAGACAACAGCCGAACATGCCCGTTGTGGAATGGATTGAATTCGCAGACCACCCCCGCAGCAGGGGGCGTGGCTTTACTGTTGGCTGTATCGCACATGCTGTTACCTCACATACACTTCTTTATTCATGATATCACACACCGGCCGGGGGGAACCTTTCTGAGAAAAAGTTCCCCCCGGCTGAACACAGGGTTGACTGTCGTTTTACGGTGGATTATTTCTTTTGCTGCCGACACCAGATTTCCATGACTACGCCATGAGGGAGGAGCTTGGTCAGCAACACCTGCGCCCGGATATCAAAGCCACAAATCGACACATCCTTACCCCGCTTCATATCACGAAGAGCGCGGTCAATGACCTGCTTTGGCTCAAAGAAATGGTTGTAATATGTGATGGTGTCGTCCAGAACCGCATGGTCAAAGAACTCCGTCTTTACCCAGCCGGGACAGACCGCCATAACCCGGATACCCCGGTTTTGCTTTTTCAGCTCCACATTTAATGCTCGCGAGAAGGAGAGCACAAAGGCCTTGGTGGCGCCATACACATTGATGTACGGAACAGGCTGGAAGGAGGACAGGGAGTCCAGCTGATAGATACAGCCTCCCTTGTCCATATAAGGCAGGGTCAGGTAGGTCATGGACACCAGCGCCTTGTCATTCAGATCGATCATGCGAAGCTGGTCTTCCAGCGGCAGGGCGGTAAAGGCTCCGAACCGTCCAAAGCCGGAGGCATTCACCAACACCTTAACCTGCGGTTTCTTCTCTGCCAGCAGAGTCTTATACGTATCCAGGCT
>CAZQAI010000038.1:559-10475 GCA_964591305.1 uncultured Clostridium sp. | reverse complement strand
TCAAACGTAAGGCCGAAAAGGCAACACAAGGCATCTTCTCTCAGGTGATCCCTCATGATATTGTCAAATTTGGCCTCATTCCCGAGCTTGTCGGCCGGTTGCCTGTCATAGTAACTCTGCAAGATCTGGATAAGAATGCGCTGATACGCATCCTGCGTGATCCCAAAGACGCCATCATCAAACAGTATATGAAGCTGTTTGGGATGGATAAAGTGCACCTTGTCTTAGACGAGGGAGCGTTGGATGCTATCGCGGAGGAAGCACTGTCCCGCAACACCGGCGCACGGGGTCTGCGTGCTATCATGGAGCAAGTCATGATGAAGCTGATGTATGATTTACCCAGCGACCCCACAGTGGAAACCGTCACGGTCACCCGGGCCTTTGTCAAGGGAGAAGAGCAGCCGCTCATTGTCCATCGGAAACCCGCAGCCCTTCCCGCAGAGCCAAATGAAGGCATCCAGCTGTCCATTTCCCCTTGCCTCCCAGAGGGCGATCAACCGGAAAACGCCGAATAGTCTGCCGTCAAGGCCTTCACCGCACTGGTACGCCTGCCATGCGGTATTGATTGCGGCCGGTTGCCGTCGTTCGGCTTGATGCACACAGCCAACGCAACCGTTTTTTTGGAAAGGATCATCTGATATGCTTACCTGTATTGTGGGAATAAACTGGGGAGATGAGGGCAAAGGACGCATGGTCGATCTTCTCTCCCGGGAAGCGGATATGGTATGCCGCTGCCAGGGCGGTGACCGTGCGGAACGTGCCATTGTGGTTGGCAGCGATCTCCCGGAGGGCAACACGGCAGTCTCTTCGGGAAACAAACAGCTTTGTGATGACTCCTGCGTGGAAACAAAGGACAGGAAGAAGTATATCCTCAACCAACTGCCATCCGGCATTCTCAATCCAGATGTAATCTGCATCATGGGAAACGGAATGTGCATCTGCCTTGACCGCCTCAAAGAAGAAATGGAAACTCTGGAGGCCGCCGGTGTGGCTCTCTCTCCGGCCAATCTCAAGATCAGCCACCGTGCCGTGCTGGCTCCCATGCCGGAATGCTCTTTTGCCTATCCCGCCGCTCGTATGGGCGACCTGCTCAACCTCCCCCACCTGGAAACCCGGCTTCGCGCGGCATTCCCTGCCGGACGCAGCAAAGAGGAGGATCTGAACGCTCTCCTGGCCTACTACCGAACCTACGCCGAGTTGTATACCCCATATATCTGCGACACCGGGCGGTACCTGGAAGAGGCAAACCGTCAGGGCCGCCGCATTCTTCTGGAAACACGGAGGGGTGCACTGCGGGATGTAGACTTTGGCGTGCCTGCCTTTGCGGCTCTGTCTCACTCTGTAGCTGCGTATGCCCCCATCGACGCCGGCATCCCGGGGCTGCGGCTGGACAGAACCGTAGGAGTCATGAAGGCTTATGCCACCTGTGACGGCGAAGGTCCCTTTGTGTCCGAACTCCCCGATGCCCAAGCCCGCATCCTACGGGACACCGGCTGTGAATCCGATCTTACCGGTGGTTCTCTCAGACGGATCGGCGCCTTTGATGCGGTGGCTTCCCGGTATGGTGTTCGCATCCAGGGAGCCGACGAACTGGCCCTGACCAAGCTGGATGCCTTGTCCTTCATGGACAAAATCCCCATCTGCGCAGCCTACGATATAGACGGAATACGTACAACCGACTTCCCCTGCGATAACAGGCTTCTCCGCGCCCGGCCGGTCATGGAATACGCCGATGGCTGGAACTGTGACATTTCCATGTGCCGACAACCCAGCGATCTGCCGGTGCAGGCACTGACCTATATCAAATATCTGGAAGAGCTGGTCGGAGCCAGGATTACATATGCATCGGTCGGTCCGGAAAGGGATGCATCCATAAGGTTGTAAAGACAATGGATCGGCCTGTTCACGTAAAGCATGTCCGCCTGGCGATCAGCCTATACAAAAACCACTTGTTCCGCATCGGCAAAGCAAGTGGTTTTGTATTTTCAATGTAAACCGGCTCATATATGCAAGTCGTTTACAACTGAAATAACATATTCATATATGGGCTGACCTTATGGCCTGTATCCGGCACTCATGCCTCCCCGACACGGATATCCGCCAACAGCATGTCGTGGTCTGTGGTGCGGTCTGATTCGGTGTCCATGGTGCGTGCATGTCGACAAGACAGATAGCCTGTATACAGGATATGGTCGATAGAGGATGTCTTGGCATAGGTCAGAAGACCATGGTGTGCCATCTGCACAAACGGCACATATTGACTGATCTTTCCAGCATCGGTATTGAAGTCCCCGCAACAGACAAAGCCCTCCGGATGGGCAGCCAGATAGTCACGCAGAATATCGGACAGGCAGACTAGGGTTTCGGTGTTGGCCTCCTCGCTCTCCACCGACAGGTGGGTATTGAAGACCGTCACGGCCGCTCCTCCTACATCCAGTACTGCATACCCGCAGGAAGTGCCCTGCGTGGCTTTCTTCACAGGGTACTGATATGTTTTGGTATCCAGAATGGGAAAGCAAGACAGAATGGCTGTTCCGTACATGCCTCCCTGAAAGTCCCTGATCTTGATGAAGTAATGGTGGGAAAGACCGCTCTCCCGGGACAGCAGGGCCGGCATATCCACCCGATTCGACCGAGCGGCTCCCACGTCCACCTCCTGCAGAGCCACCACATCGGCTCCGCTCTGTCGAATCTTCCCCGCCAGATGTACAAGATTGGTATCTGTATAATGTCCCTCGGCAAAATGGGCCGAACAAATATTAAAGGACGCAAGGGTAAATGCCTTTTCCATAACGGTATTTTCTCCTGTTTTAATGCCCGCTCAGGGCCTTTTTGATGAAATCCCGGTAAAAGTACGCTGATTTTTTCCAGGTTGTCTCACCGGTTCCGATATTGGTTTTCAGAATCCCGAATTTATAGTTATACGCCGCCGGCCACTCAAAATTGTCCATCAGGCTCCACAGGAAATAGCCCCGCACATCAAAGCCCTCGTCGATGGCCTTTTCCAGCCATTCCAGAAAACCGGCAACATATCGGATTCTGTCGTCATCGGCAATGATATTGTCAGCGCCTTCCGGCTCTTCTCCGATACCGTAGGTGCCGTTTTCGGTAATATAAATAGGACATTGGATGTGGTACAGATCATGCAAAAGGTGGATCGCATCGTACACAGCCTTGGGATAATATTCGGCTGCGTTATTCATAAAGTTTCCGCCCTGGGAGAAGTCGGCCTGCGCCTGCCGGTTCTTGGTTACCACCACCCGGTTATAGACATTCAGTCCAAAGAAATCCAGCGGCTGTGAGGTCAGGTCAAAATCGTGCGGTTCCATCTTCATCAGTGTTCCTTCTTTCTCCAGCGAATCCAGCAGGTAATCCGAATAATGTCCGGCCAGAATGGGATCCGTATAGAATTTCCAGTTTCGCTCGTCCTGATCCATCATCAGCGCCTTGTCCTCTTCGGAATCGGTCAGGGCATGGCGCTTCCATATATCAATGACCACGCCAATGGAGGAATCCTTGGGATTCACAGCCCGGAATGCCTCCACACCTTTACCGTGCGCCACCAGAATATTGTGACGAGCTTGGTTTCCCCAGACTTCATTGGTATATCCAGGCGCAAAGGCACCACATGCATACCCCACATAGGTGGCGATGGGCTCGTTGATGGTAGCCCAAAGAGGCACCACATCGCCAAAGGCGCGGAACATCTTATCGGCGTACTCTCCAAACCATTCGATGCTGTCCCTGCTGACCCATCCGCCTTTATCTTCCAGCACTTGGGGAAGATCCCAATGGTAGAGGGTCACACAAGGCGTGATGCCGGCCTGATTCAAGGCCTCAAAGCACCGTTTGTAGTAATCCATTCCCTTTCCGTTCAGCTGGCCCACGCCGTCAGGCAGCACACGGGACCAGGAAATGGACATCCGGTAAGCATTGACACCCAACGCTTTCAGGTTGGCAAGATCCCGATCAAAACGATGATAGCTGTCGCATGCAACAGTCGGGGTCTGATTCATGAAGGTCTTCCCCGGCTTTGCGGCAAAGGTATCCCAGATAGAGGGTGTCCGTCCGTCATCAAAGGCTCCGCCCTCGACTTGCCCGGCTGAGGTTGCACAGCCGAAAAGAAAATCTTTAGGAAATGGCATGTTGATTCTCCTTTATTAACAAATGTGATTCATGAACATCCGGGCATATTCGGCCATGCCTCCGAGAAGAAAGACCACGGAGGAACAGCCGTATCCGGCAGGCAGGACAGGCACACAGGTTTTCCGGTGATGGGATGTGTAAAGGCCATCCGAAAGCTCCATAAAGCAAGGCTGGCGGACCTGACCCGGGACCCGTACTTGCCATCTCCCCAAAGTGGCAATCCCCGTGCGGCAAACTGAGCACGGACCTGGTGTGTTCTTCCGGTAAAAAGACGGACCAGAACCAAGGCCCCCCGGGGTGGCAGCGTACACTGCGTATCGCCGACAGGTAAGGTATACAGTACGCGATATGACAATCGCGCCTGCCTGACCCCCCGTCGAGGCACCTCTCCTTCACGAGGCGGAGGCACAGGAAAGGTTTTGTTGGCCTTTGCGTCATGGTAGAGAAAATCTGTCAGTATACCCTCCTTTGACTCCGGCGCTGTCGGCAAGACACAGAGGTATTCCTTGACAAGAGCCTGATGATTCTGTACCAGGGCCGACAGGGCCGCTGTGGCGGCTTTGGTCTTGCCGAAAATCATGACGCCCCCCGTAGGCGTGTCCAACCGGTGGACAAGACCAAGCCCCGGACGACAGATACCGAGCAGGGATAGCAGGTCGGTCTGTCCTGTGCGGTCAGGCTGAGCAGGCATACCGGCCGGTTTGACGGCAGAAACAAGATACGGATCCTCATACAGCACCTGTATGGCTGCCATCGGATGCACCTCCTCTTGCCTGACTGTGGCAACGCCGCAGACCACCCCGTGACAGTGGCCGGAATGGTGCGGTGTTTCTTACCTCATTATATCACATTGACCGAACGGTGTCAATCCGTGATTGCATTTTTTCACTTTTCGGCATTGCGACCGGGGGAGGGATCCCTCCCCCGGCTGAACTGTAACATTTTAGATACAGTTCAGCCGGGGAACGGGGGAACGCCTGGGGCTTCTTGAAAGAAGCCCCAGGACCCCCAAGAACTTTCAATACATTTATTATGTATTGAATTTATCGTGATGACTTTTCCGGAAAACCGGCGTTCATAGCACCCAACATAACCTAAACGCAGTCGCGGGGCCCCTCGCCCCACTCTACAGCGGAAAAGGGAGTGTACTATAGAGGGTGGCTGAACTGTAACACATTTTATCCGGCAAATTCAACAGAATGGCCAAAAACCCCTTGACAAAAGCGGTCTGGTTATGTATAATATGGATGCATCAATTCATATTTCAGGAGGGTAAACCATGAAAAAGGCTCTGGCTTTATTTTTAACGATGGCGATGCTTTTGTCGGCGTGCTTTATGCTCACCTTCACGGCATCCGCAGACGGCGGTTACACCGTCACCGTGAACAACCCAGTCGGTATAACGCCTGACACGCTCAGCTCTACCGATGCTCCCATCGTCATGGATGGTGTGTCTGTAGCAGCTGATGCCGCTGTTCCCAACACCTTCTCTTGCCTCTGCAAGGTCGTGGCAAACGACACAGTGATCAAGGAATACACCCTGTTCATTGATGGCACAGAGAACAAGAAGGCCGTTTCCGCCAACTTCAACGCCGGCAACGACAGCTGCACTGTGTTTATCACTCTGTCCGAGGGAACCTACACAGAGATTCTTGTCAATGGTGTTGATGCAGAGGGCAACCGGTATGATGTCTTCAAATTCACAAACCTGACTGTCACCGAGCCGATTCACTCTATCAGCGATGAGGGCTGGGAGGTTGACACCAATCCCTGCTGGACACTGACCTCTGACGATCTGGTTGCCAGCTCCTCCAACAATGCTGTCACCATCCAGGCAAATGAAGCCGGCTACGCTACCTTTTATGCAGAAAGCACCGGAGATCCCTACACGTACTATGCACAGGGCACTGAGATCAAGACCGGGCGGTACCTGCTGATCAAGTACAATAACCATACCATCATCCCCCGTATGCAGATCTACATGGCCCAGGAAGCAGGCATTGTGTCGGATTCCAACATGATCGAATTTGATATTGCCGCCAACAACAGCGGTTGGACCTATGTCATCGTGGATCTTGCCAATAATTCCTTTTACAACAAGGACACCCAAACACTGTACTATTTCCGTTTTGACCCTCTGGAAGCCCGGAATATCAACGGCGGTGCCTACACCTTCACAGGTGAGGAAACCATCGATGTGGCATATATCAAAGGCTTTACCACAAGAGCCGGTGTGCAGGGTTACCTGGAAGCGAACGAGCTTCATCCTGTTACCAAGACAGCTACACTGGTTGAGAGCCAGCTGACCGCTTCGGATGACGGGTATACCTACACCGATAAGGACGGAAATGTCTATCCCGTGACCGCCCATGAGGACGGAACCTACTCCTACACCTTTGAGGCGATGGATGTACGCGATCCTGTCAATGCCACCCCTAAACTGCTGATCGACGGCTCCAAGCTGATCGGCAGCAGCTACAACAGCTCCACCGTCACCAAAGATGATACGACCGGTATCGCCACCCTGACTGCTACCGGTGCTGATGCGAACTACATGGTGTTCAGTGAGGCCAAGACTGCTGCCCGTTACATGGCTGTCCGCTACCGTACCAGCATCAACGACAGCATGGAATTCTTCCTCTCCTCCTCTGACAATGGCCCCGCCGGAGGTCAATCCTTCAAGAGGCCCTTGGTCAACGATGGCGCATGGCATACCGACATCATCGACCTGTCCACTGTCAATGTCTCGACACTCAACACAGAAACCTACGCGCTCAATTTCCTGCGCTTCGATTTCTTCGACACAGCCAGCGAGGGTACCCTGGAGGTTGAATACATCGCTTTCTTCGACAGCGAGGATGCCGCATTCCAGTACAATCATGTGTATAAAACCTACACCGTCACCTTCACCGCCAGCAATCAGGTAGTGGCCAAAGTGATCTTTGAAGCAGGGGCCACCTCCGTGCAGGAACCGGAAGTACCCGCCAAGGAAGGATACACCGGCGCCTGGGCCGAGTACACCATGGCCGACAAGAACTTTACCGTCAAGGCCATTTACACGGCCATCGCAGATCCTGCAGAATCTGAGACCGAGACTGAGACCTATGAGCCTGCAGAATCCGAAACCGATACCGGCAAGGAAACCGATACTGCATCATCCGTGGAATCCACCGGCGCAGCCACCACCAGCTCCGATCCCGTTGGAACCTCCACAGGCAAGACTGCCGAAACAACCTCCACCTCCTCCGGCGGATGCAAGTCCGTTGTCAGCGGTGCTGTGGCTGTGCTGGCCCTGTCCGCAGTGGCTGCCGTAACGGCCTTCAGAAAGAAGAAAGAGTCCTGACAACAACCCGGGCGGTGCATATTCATGTACCGCCCTCTCTTTTGAAACAGTCTTCGCACGCCTAAGCAAGCCAGCGCATCTGTTGACAGTGAGTTCATATTCAGGCGGTATAATTAAGTAATACTGCACAGTTCACAGCTAACGCCTTGGTGGCGCATCTGTACCGTCGAATTGTGTGGTGTTGCCTTACAATATCGGGCTTTTCCGCCCCACTCAGAAAGGATCGTGGATTATGTTCAATATTCTGGTTGTTGAGGACGACTTCAATACCCGCCGTCTGATGTGCACCGTTCTTGACCGTTACGGCTACCAGCCCATACCCGCCACCGACGGTGCAGATGCACTGGATCAATTGGGCAACAAGCATGTTGACCTGATCATTCTGGATATCATGATGCCCCGGATGGACGGGTATACCTTTATACAGACGCTCCGCGACGGGGGTAATAACCTACCCGTTCTTATGGTCACGGCCAAGCAGACACCGGCCGACAAACACAGAGGGTTTCTCATTGGCACCGATGACTACATGACAAAGCCGGTGGATGAGGAGGAAATGATCCTGCGAATTGCAGCCCTGCTCCGCCGCTCACGGGTGGTCAGCGAGCGAAAACTCGCGGTGGGACAAACCATCCTGTATTTTGATTCTCTGACTGTACGCACAGACGGAGACACTTCGGCTCCGGCCGGGGATATGGAATTACCGCAGAAGGAATTCATGCTGCTCTTCAAGCTGCTCTCCTATCCTAACAAGATATTCACAAGGCGTCAGCTTATGGATGAGATCTGGGACATGGACAGCGAGTCGGATGAACGCACAGTGGATGTACATATCAGCCGTCTACGGGATCGTTTTCGTGACAATCACGACTTTAAAATCATCACCGTTCGCGGCTTAGGATATAAGGGAGTTTACCTGAAATGATGCAGGACAACCGGAACAGGACATGTAAACCACCTAAAAAGCGTGGCTTCTCTCATAGACGAAGGATCAAGACGGTCCGAAACCGGATAGTGGCTCTTGTGTTCGTTGTCATGGCTGTAACCTCTTCCTTCACGGTTTTGGTATACTGTCTCCTTACCGTTCTTTTTCCTCGTCTGTTTTTTTCGTCTCTCATGGGTATTGTCGCCTCTCTGGTTGCCTGCACTGTCATTGGCACCCTGCTTTCCTCTGCTTTCTCCATCTTTATATTCAGGCCGTTCAAAGACATGATCGAGGCAACTCAAAAAATTGCTAAGGGAGACTTCAAGGTTCATATAGAAGAGACCGCCGATCCGTCCACCGACTTAGGCATTCTGCAGCACAGCTTCAACCATATGGCCGAGGAATTGGCCAGCATTGAACTGTACCGCAATGACTTCATCAACAATTTTTCTCACGAATTCAAAACGCCCATTGTGTCTATTCAGGGCTTTGCCCGCCAGCTCCAGGCCGGAGGACTCAGCGAGGCTGAGCAGAAGGAATACCTTAACATCATTGTAACGGAATCTGACCGGCTGACCAAGATGTCCTCCAACATTCTGTTGCTGACAAAGCTGGAAAACCAGCAGATCGTGTCCAATAAGACTGAGTTTTACCTCGATGAGCAGATCAGGAACGCACTTCTCATGCTGGAAAAGCAATGGTCCGCCAAGGAAATTGAATTGAACATCGATCTCGATGAGGTCAAGTATTGCTTCAATGAGGACATACTTTCCCATGTGTGGATCAATCTCTTTGAAAATGCCATCAAGTTCACCCCCCGATGCGGCACCGTTTCTTGCACGCTCCGGGAAACCTCTGAAGCTGTGGTGGTGACTGTCAGTGACACCGGCGTAGGCATGAGCTCCGAGGTCATGGCACACATGTTTGAAAAATTCTATCAGGGCGACTCATCGCACAGCAGCGCCGGAAACGGCATCGGATTGACCATTGTCGGTCGGATCCTGGAACTGTGTGTCGGACAAATCAAGGTGGAAAGTCAACTCGGCATGGGCAGTACCTTTACTGTCACCCTGCCTGTCACGGTACATCATGTACCACATGACCAGGAAGAAGGAAATGCGTAAATGAAAAAAGCTCACAAGCAAGAAGGTCCCTGTGCACAAAACACACTCTCCGGTCAGCCAATCGGCAAGGGCAAAGCCTCGGCGGTTCTGGCCATGATTTCGGCCGCCCTGTTGCTTTTGACCGCAATCGGCCTCTACTTTTTTCGCCACTATCTGACTGATCCGGCTAGGATCCGGGAGCTCATTGGACACCATTACATCCTGGGCGCTCTGTGCCTCATCGCCTTGTGTGTCATTCAGGTAGTGGTGGCATTGATCCCCAGCGAAATATTGGAAATCGCCGCCGGATACGTTTTCGGCGCTTGGTGGGGCGCGCTGCTTTGCACCATCGGCGTGGCTCTCGGCAGTGCTCTGGCCATTTTGCTTGTCCGCAAGCTG
>CAZQAI010000038.1:0-549 GCA_964591305.1 uncultured Clostridium sp. | reverse complement strand
CAGTAAATTCGTATATGCTCTTTATCCCAAGGAAAAGATTGACGCGCTGCCCCTCCTCAACAATCCCCGTAAACGCAATAGCCTGGTGGTGATTCTTTTTCTGATTCCCGGCACTCCAAAGGATCTGCTGACCTACGGCATTGGCTTGACGGACATGAGCATTCCCATGTACCTGTTGCTGACCACGGCATCCCGCTTCCCATCGGTCATTACCTCCACCATGGGTGGCAATGCCATGGGTGAAAAGCAGTATATGAGCGCCATCATCATTTTTTCCGTCACGGTACTGATCAGCGCGATTGGCCTTGCCGTTTACAATTACGTAAGTAAAAAACACCAGAGGGTACGTGAGGATCATCTGTCTATCCCCAAGCAGGACCCGACAGAAAGCGGAAAGCCATCAGAGGAGGAGCATCCGGGGACAAGCTCCCTGAGCGATGGCAGAATGCACGCCAAACCGTATACCCGAAAGGATGTAGCGGCCCAATCCCGCCTACGCCAATGTCCCCGATACGGGCGATATGGACGAACCGGACATACAGGTCGCTG
>CAZQAI010000037.1:0-10525 GCA_964591305.1 uncultured Clostridium sp. | reverse complement strand
TGACGAACTGGAAGTTGTCACCCACCTGGTCGTGGGGAATCAGGGTTTCCTCCCAGGTCTCGGTGTCCATGAAATGATACAGATCGCCATCATCGTAGGAGTACTGCATGTCCTTACGCTCGATGTAGGCATTCTCAAACTTATCGGTGGGGTTAAATGTTCTTTCGGTGACAGCACCGGTCATGATGTTCTTCATCTTGGTGCGGACAAAAGCGGCACCCTTGCCGGGCTTGACATGCTGGAATTCGATAACCTGATAGACGTCTCCGTCCATATCAAAGGTCAGACCGTTTTTGAAATCGCCAGCTACTACCATTGTGTTGTACCTCCATAAATTGATTGCGCACAGCGGCCTCGGACGCCGGCCGGCGCTTTCTCACAATCACTTTTATTATACACCATTTCGGCCTTCTTGACAAGGGGAATTTTGCAGTTTTTTCATCAAAAAACCGCCGCTTTTTTCACCCTTTTATCAACGCCTTTTGAGCAAAACGTGCAAAAGGGTACGCCTCTCCCGGTCAGGCCGGTCAGATACTGCTGGGGTTGAAATCGATGCTGAGCACAGGGCGGGTGCGACCGCCATGACCCTGAGAGAACCGGATCAGCAAGGCGGCGAACATGGCTCTGGCCCGCCGGTTGAGGCGGCACTTGACCACCATACGCATGCGGTAGACCGCATCCACTCGATAAACAGGTGCCTCAAAGGGGCCGAAGGCCTGGACAGGCACATCGCGGTACTCCTCATCAAGGCGGCGGCCAAGCTCCTCTGCCAGGCGAAGGCAGGCCTTTTGCAGTTCCTTTTCGTCGGGGGAGGTCAGGGTCAGAAGGACCATGTCGCAGAAGGGGGGGAACACCAGAAGGCGCCGGAGTCTGATCTCCCGGGTAAAAAAGGTCTCGTAGTCCTGGGCACAGGCCAGCTTGATCACCTCGCTGTCGGGGTTCATGGTCTGGATGACAGCCAGCCCCGGCTTGCTCGCCCGCCCGGCCCGCCCGATGACCTGGGTCAGCAAGGAAAAGGTGCGTTCCGCCGCTCGATAGTCGTCCAGATACAGCGACATATCCGCCAGCAGCACCCCCACCAGCGTCACGTCCGGGAAGTCATGCCCCTTTGTCACCATCTGCGTTCCCAGCAGGATGTCGGCCTCATGCCGCCGGAAGGCGGTCAACAGGTCATGGTAGGCCGACTTGGTGCCCGTGGTGTCGGCATCCATCCGCATGACACGAGCATCGGGCACCATCTTCTCCAGCTCCTGCTCAATCCGCTGGGTACCGTACCCCATCCGCACCAGGTGGGGAGAGCCACAGGCCGGACAGGCCGCCGGGTATGGCCGCCGGGTGCCGCACCAGTGGCAGACCAATTCCCCTTGGGTATAGTCCCCCGGGCGGGTGTGATAGTTCATGGCCACCGAGCAGCGGGGACAGCTCACCGCCTGCCCGCAGCTCCGGCACACCACCTGCGTGCTGTACCCCCGCCGATTGATGAACAGCACAGCCTGATTGCCCTCGCCGTGCACCCGCCTCAGTTCTCTCACAAGCTCCTGCCCTAGGGGTGTCACATTCCCACCCTGAGGCTCGGCCCGCATGTCGGCTATGTGCACCTGCGGCAGGCAGGCATAGCCGTACCGCCGCTTCATGGTGATGAGGGTGTATTTACCCTCCATAGCCTTCCGGTAGCTTTCCAAAGACGGGGTGGCAGAGGCCAGAAGCAGCAGCGCCTGCCCTCGGGCACAGCGGAACCGGGCGATGTCCCGGGCATGGTACTTAGGGTTCATGTCCGACTTGTAGGTGTGCTCCTGCTCCTCGTCCATGACGATCATCCCCAGACGGGGCACGGGGGCAAAGACCGCCGATCGGGTGCCCACCACCACCGGTGCCTCGCCATCCCGCACCCGACGGTAGGATTCCAGCCTCTCTCCTGCGGAAAGGCCGGAGTGGATGACAGCCACCCGATCTCCGTAACGGTCGCTGAAGATGGCCAGCATCTGGGGCGTCAGAGAAATTTCCGGAAGAAGGACAATGACCCCCCGCCCTCTGTCCAGCATCCTGTCAATCACAGACAGAATCACGCAGGTTTTTCCCGAGCCGGTGACACCGTACAGCAGGGCCGCCTTGGCCTCCCCGGTGTCGGACAGGGCGGTAAGGGTCGCCACGGCGGCAGCCTGTTCCTCATTCAGCGAGAAAGGCGGACGCAGACCGCTTCCTCCCTCCGGATGAATCCGGATCGGCTTGTTCTCCACCAGGGCGCACAGCCCCTTGAGAATCAACGCCTTAATCTGCTCACTGCCGGCTCCGGTGGCCTTCTTAAGCGCGGCGGCCTGCAGCTGTCCTCCGGCTGCCAACAGGGTTTCCAGCACCCGGAGGTGGAGACGGGAGGTCAGCCGCACCACGCCGCCCCCCGTCAGAGAGACCTTATCTCCCCGCAGGACGGCCTCCGCCTCGGACACCGGACAGGCCAAGGTGATGACAGCCTCCGCCTTTTCCTCCGGCTGACGTACCACCATATCCTTTTCGATCAGGCCCCGCTGACGCAGCCGGTTGAGGGAGGCCTCGGCCCCGGCGCCGAACCGGCTGTGCAGCGTTTGGGCCGACACGCTGCCCCGGGTACAGATATACTCGTACACCATCAAATCCCCCGCCGCCCATTCTCCGGGGGAGACAGCCGCTCCGCCGGGGGCACGGCCGTCGCAGTCGGCTGAGGCCTCACTGCGTGCGGGATGATAAAATTCCATCAGGGAAGCCAAGGCCGGAGCGGGAACCACCGTGCGCACAGCCTCTCCCAGTGTGCACAGCGTCTGCTCCTTCAGGTAGAAACACAAAGAGAGCTGTTCCTCGCTCAGAAACAGTCTCTCACGGCAAACCCCGTCCACCGGCTTGAACTGAGCGGGTGTCACCCCCTGCGGCAGGTCGGTCAGCTGCTCCCAGCGGCACACTGAGGTCGCCAGGGCCAGCTTGCGGCGGTTTCCCTTGCCAAAGGGTACCGTCACAAAGGCTCCCGGCATCACGGCGTTCTCCAGAGCACGGGGAATATAATAATGGTAGGCATGGTCAATGCCAAAGGGACAGTCCAGCACGTAAACAGCGGCATACAGCACGTCGGGCGCAGGGGTGCATGCCGCATCGGATGTGTACCCGCTTGGGTTTCTGCTCGCCTGTTCTGCCATGATTATGCCTCCTGCCGGATGTTGGGCCATGAACCCACGCTTTACTCAGTGTTGCTGCTGTCGGGGGGAATCGTTGAGGGTTTCGTCTGCGGGCTCACAGACAGTTTGGTCGGCAGCCCCTTCCGCCGCTTCGACATCTCCGGCAGCCTCCGCCTCAGACAGCTGTTCAGCCGGGACGTCCGCATCATCCGGGATGTTCGCATCATCCGGACCATCCTGCAGTCCGTCCTGACCGACAGGCTCCTCCTCGTTGGCGGGCAGGATGGCACAATCCTTCGCAGGGTCGTCCTCCAGGACGGCTCGCTCTGCCTTTTCCTGCTCCTCCACGGACTTGTGGGTGATGACATAGGTGTGTTCGTAAAGGCGGTTGATGGCGATCTTGACCGCCTTCTCATCCCGCAGATCCCGATCGATCATGGTATTCAAGGGACGGTCGGTGTCCTTATTGCCGGTGAGGGAACTCTCGGCCTCGTTGCGTTGGCGGACGTACTCATTGGTCACCAGCCGGGCACATCTGGCCGCGGCCAACGCGACCTCGTAGCGGTTGTACTTGCCCTCAGTCAGGTCGCTGGTAGTGGGAAAAATCATGGTATTCTATCTCCTTTTGTTGGATATCATGAGATGATTGACCGCACAGCTCACGGCTTATGCCTTGAGCCGCGGCCGATTGTCCGCCGGGTGTCACGTGCCGGCGGTCTCGTCTGTGTTTTCGTCCCCGTTGTCCCCGTCGCCATTGTCACTGTCCAGCCGGTTGGCGATGGTCTCAGCCTGCAGGGCGGACAGGATGACATGCTCCGAGTCGGTGACAACCACGGCCCGGGTCTTACGCCCGCATGTGACATCAATCACCCGTCCGTCGTCCTTGGCATCCTGGATCAGACGCTTGATGGGCGCCGAATCCGGGCTGACCAGGGTCACGATGCGATCCACCGCCACCATGTTTCCATAACCTACATTAATAAATTTCATGACTTGCCTGTTCCTTTCCCAGCCTTATGGCTGTGCCTCTTAGGCAGTGCCTCCCGGGCATTCCGGTACGGGTCATTCGATATTCTGAATCTGCTCGCGGATCTTTTCGAGTTCGCTCTTGATGTCGGCCACCGTCCGGGCCATGTCGGCGTCCGCACACTTGGAGCCGATGGTGTTGACCTCCCGGTTGACCTCCTGAAGCATGAAGTCCACCTTGCGGCCCACCGGGCCGTCGGTGTTGAACAGGCTCTGCAGGGTGTCAAAATGAGAGTCCAGACGAACCAGTTCCTCGTCTATGGCCACCCGGTCGGCGTAAATGGCGCATTCCGTCAGGATCCGCCCCTCCTCAATGGCCACACCCGATATCCCCACGGCGGCCCGGATGCGTTCCTCAAACCGCTCCCGGTAGCTCCCGATGTTCTCCCGGGAACGGGTGGCCAGGGAGGCGGTCATGCAGCGGATGTCGTTCAGCTTGCGGGTAAGGTCGTCTCCCAGCCGTGCGCCCTCCCGTTCACGGGCGGCGGTGAAGCGGGCGGCGGCCTCCCGGAGAACCGGGCACAGCAGCGTCCAGGCTTCCTCCTCCGTCTTCTGGCCGGACTCATCCTTGAGGGGCACCATGACGCCGGGCAAAGCCAGCAGCCGAGAAACCGTCAGATCGTTTTCCACGCCGCAGACCTTGGACAGGATAGCGGCCGCCTTGACATACCCTTCGGCGCAGGCTGTATCCGGCTCCAGCACCACAGGGGACAGCCCCCCGTTCCCGCTTGTCAGACGCGGGTCGGCAAAGCAAGCAGACACATCCACCTTCCCCCGGACAATACCGGCCTCACTGAGCACGGCCTTGACCTGCTCCTCAAGCGCGGCGTACGCCCTCGGAAGGCGGATGCTGCAATCCAGGAACCGATTGTTCACCGACCGTATCTCGACCGTGATCTCACAGCCGCCGCCGGCGGCCACGGCCCGGCCGAACGCCGTCATACTCCGCATGGCGTTGATCCCCCTTCCCTGTCCGTCTCCGCACGGCCACAGCGCCGGGCCGTGCATATCCATACAGATTCATTCTACTACAAACCGGAAGTCTTGTCAACCTTTTTGGCTCATTTTTGGTAAAATTGACTTGATTTTTTTGCTTTTTTCCTCTTGCCATAGGCATTTTGCCGACATCGGCGACGGCTTTTCGCAAGGTGTGGCCGTCAAACTGACGACCCACAGCGGGGACGGGAGGGACGGGAGAGCGTCCTGGAAACACCCAAGCGCTTTTAAAAGGTATGCTGCCGATTATGTGAATTTTTCGTGAAACCCCTTGACAAATTCATAATTTGCAGTATAATAATTAAGTCTTTAACAATTAGCAATTTAACAAGAGGTACAGAAAGGAAATTTTCAGTATGAAAAAGCGTAACAGTAATCCGTGTGTCACCCCCCGTCCGAACGAGGCCATGCGCCTCTTTATACGGGTCAGCCGCATGCACCACGCCGAGGTGGAGCGGCAGGTGTCATGTCTCCGTATCCACCACAGCCAACACAGGATGTTGATGTACCTGTACCAATGCACAGACAACCCCTCTCAGCGGGAGGTGGCGGATGCGCTGGGCATCAGCTCTGCCGCTGTGACTGTCACCCTGAAAGGTCTGGAACGGGAGGGGTATGTCGCCCGCTCCATGACCGAGGAGGACAACCGGCGCAATCAGGTTTCCATCACGGATGCGGGACGGCGCAAGATCGAGGAGAGCGGTGCCATTTTTGACAGTGTGGACAGAGCGGTCTTTGCCGGCTTTTCGGATGACGAGGTGGATGCATTCAGCGCCCTGCTCACCAGAATGTATGAGAATCTGCAAGCCATGGGGGACGCGTCGGTGTCCCCGTCTGCACCTGCGCAGACTTCCTCGGTTTCGCCTACGCTGGAGTCTGCTGACGCAACGGCAGAGCAGCCTGCCGATGCCCAAACAAGGTAACGGAAGGGAGCGTGTGCCTCTTGAACGCATCTACACAACCAACAGTCCGCACGTCGGCTCCCGCCGGGGGACTGCACTGGGGGAAGTATGTACGCCCCTACCTCAAATATTTCATACTGGGGCCGGTGATGATGATCGTGGAGGTGATCGGCGAGGTGCTGATGCCCAAGCTTCAGGCCTGGATCATCAACTACGGCGTCTACCTGCACAGCGATGATCCGGCCGTCATGCAGGCCCTGCTGGCAGGCGAGGATATTCCCGCCTGGGTGCCTCGGCTGTACAGCCTGTTTGGCAACAATTCTTCCGTCTTTGTGGTGTCTATGGCCGTGAGCATGATTCTGACCGCTCTGCTGATGATGGCTGGCGGGATAGGCGGCACGTGGTTCGGCACCCGTGCCTCGGTCAATTTCGCGGCGGACCTGCGGGGGGATGTGTACCGCAAGGTGCAGTCTTTCTCCTTTGCCAACATCGACAGATTCAGCACCGGATCTCTTGTGACCCGCCTGACCAACGACATCACCCAGCTTCAGAACTTCGTCAACATGCTGCTGCGTATGGCCATACGGGCACCGGGCATGCTGATCGGTGCGTTGATCATGGCCATCCTGCTCTGCCCGGAGCTGACATGGATCATCGGTGCGTCGGTGCTGATTCTGAGCGTGTTCATTCTGCTGTTCATCCGTGTGGGCGCCCCCCGCTTTACAGCCATGCAGAACAAGGTGGATGGACTGAATGCCAATGTCCAGGAATCCATCACCAATGTGCGGGTGGTGAAGTCCTTTGTGCGGGAACCGTATGAAAGCCGCAAGTTTGCAGACACCAATGCCGATCTCAAGCATACCAGCATGCGTGCCATGATGGTGATGATCCTCATGACCCCTCTGATGAATCTGGTCATGAACGGCGCAACACTGGCTGTGCTGTGGTTCGGCGGAAACATGGTCATGGAAAACGGCATGCTGGTGGGCGATCTGTCCGCCCTGGTCACCTATATCACCCAAATTCTGTCCGCCCTCACGACGGTGACCATGCTGTTCATGCAGCTGACAAGAGCCAACGCCTCCGCCCGCCGCATCCGGGAGGTCATGGAGGAGCCGGTGGACATCCGGGATGACACGGCGGTCGCCCCTGACCTGACGGTGGAACGGGGTGAGGTAGAGTTCCGGCATGTGACCTTCCGCTACTATAAGGACAGCGAAGGCAAGGTGCTGGACGACGTGTCGCTCAGAATCCCGGCCGGTGCCACGGTGGGCATCATCGGCTCTACCGGGTCGGGTAAGTCCACGCTGGTGTCGCTCATTCCCCGGCTGTACGACGCGGACGAGGGTGAGGTGCTGGTGGACGGTGTCAATGTCCGCGACTACAGCCTCTACCGCCTCCGGGAAGGAGTGGGCATGGTGCTGCAGAAAAATGTGCTCTTCTCCGGTTCCATCCGTGACAACCTACTGTGGGGTGATGAGGGGGCCGACACCGACACCCTGCGCCGGGCGGCTGCCGAGGCCCAGGCGGACGGCTTTGTCATGAGCTTCGGGAAGGGGTATGAAACCGACCTCGGACAGGGTGGAGCCAATGTGTCCGGCGGCCAGAAGCAGCGGCTGTGCATCGCCCGGACTCTGCTGAAGAAGCCTAAGATTCTGGTTCTGGACGACTCCACCAGTGCGGTGGATACCGCCACCGAAGCCCGCATCCGGGAGGCCTTCCGGGGGGATCTCAAGGAGTCCACCAAAATCATCATCGCGCAGCGGATCACCTCGGTCATGGAGGCCGACATGATTGTGGTACTCAACGAGGGCCGCATCACCGGTGTAGGCACGCACGAGGAACTGATGGCCGGCAATGTGGAATACAAGGAAATATACGATTCTCAGATGGAGGCCGCCGCAACAGGCACGACCTCCGCACCCACAGAGGAGGTGAGAGGCTGATGGCTACCAAAGCAGCAAGAGATGTCGAAAAGCTGCAAAAGCTGTACGCCCACGCCGCCACCGAAAAAGGCACAGGCGGTATGGGCTTGGGCCCCGGCGGCCCCGGAGGCCGCGGTCCGGGACGGCGGGGAGGCCCCGGAGGCCGACCTACCGGAAAACCCAGCCACACAAAGGAGACGGTCGCCCGGCTGATCTCCTACATAGCCGCCTATCGGGCCCGGCTGGTGGTCGTCCTGCTGTGCATGCTGATCTCCACCCTGACCTCGGTGGTGGGCGGGTACCTGCTCCGGGATGTCATCAATGTCGTCACGGTTAAACCGGCGCATGCGGTGACAGACAGCGCCGCCGATGCCGCCACGTCGGATTCCGACGCGTCGGATGCCATGACCACCGGCATAAATTGGATAAGCTTTATCGTGGAGGATCCTTCACAGGGCGTGACAACCGAGCAGCGGGTGGCCTGTCTCGGGCTGATCCTGGGCATTCTGGCCTGTATTTACGGGGTGGGGGTGGTCACCACCTATCTCCAGAACCGTCTGATGCTTACCGTGTCGCAGAATGCAGTGGAAAAGCTGCGCAATGAGCTGTTCAATAAGCTGCAGAAGCTGCCTGTGCGGTACTTTGACAGCAATACCACCGGCGAGCTGATGTCTCGCTTCACCAACGACATGGACACGGTGGAAACCATGATCAACAACACCGTGACCAGCCTAGTCTCGGGCACCATTACCCTGATAAGCACCTTTGTCATGATGGTCTATACCAACATCTGGCTGACGCTGATCACCGTGGTGTTTGTGCCACTGTTCGCCGGGCTGGGCAGCGCCATCGCCAAGCGGTCAGGACGCTACTACGGAGCCCAACAGGTGGCGCTGGGTGCTGTCAACGGGTACATCGAGGAGACCGTCACCGGCTCCCGGGTGGTCAAGGTCTTCAATCACGAGGACACCTGCGTGGAGGAGTTTGACAGCCTGAACAACGACATGAGAGAAAAGCAGTTCAAGGCGCAGTTTTACGGCGGCGTCATGGGGCCTGTCATGAACAACACCTCCAACATATCCTTCGCCCTGACGGCGGGGGTGGGCGGCGTGCTGTGTGTGACGTCGGGCTTTGATGTGGGCGGTCTGGCGCTGTTCTGCAACTATTCCCGCCAATTCTCCTTCCCTATCAATCAGATTTCCATGCTAATGTCCACCATCCTGTCCGCTCTGGCCGGGGCGGAGCGGGTGTTTACGGTCATGGATCAGGAGCCGGAGCCGGATGACAGGCCCGACTGTGTGAGCATGGACCAGGTCAGCGGAGAGGTCGTACTGGACAATGTGTCCTTCGGCTACCTGCCGGGTCAGCCTGTGCTCCGGCACATCAGCCTGTACGCTCATGCCGGACAGAAGATCGCCTTTGTGGGCTCAACCGGAGCAGGCAAAACCACCATCACCAACCTGATCAACCGTTTCTACGACATCGACGAGGGCACCATCACCATCGACGGGGTCGATATACGATCCTACAGGCGGGATGATCTTCGCTCGCATATTGCCATGGTGCTTCAGGATACGCATCTGTTTACCGGCACCATCATGGACAACATCCGGTACGGACGGCCCGATGCCACCGACGAGGAGGTCATCGAGGCGGCCAAAACGGCCAGCGCCCACAGCTTCATTATGCGGCTTAGCAAGGGGTATCAGACCGTGCTGGAGGGTGACGGAGCCAACCTGTCCCAAGGGCAGAGGCAGCTGCTGAATATCGCCCGCGCAGCCATCTCTAAAGCCCCCATCCTGGTGCTGGATGAGGCCACCAGCTCGGTGGATACGCGTACCGAGCGACATATCGAGCACGGTATGGACCGTCTGATGAAAAACCGCACCACCTTTGTCATCGCCCACCGCCTGTCCACCGTCCGCAACGCCGACGCCATTATGGTGCTGGAGCACGGCGAGATCATGGAGCGGGGCAACCATGACCAGCTTCTGGCTCTGGGTGGCCGCTACTATGAGCTGTACACCGGCGGCAAGGAGCTGGACTGATAAGTAGCGATTGTGGCTGGGGGAGGAATTTCTCCCCCGGCTGAACTGTAACCGAATTCCCGAATATTTTTTGAAATTACAAAAAAGCTCTTGACTTTTACCTGCAGGTATGATATAATAGCTACGGTTTGGAGGCATAGCTCAGCTGGTTAGAGCGCTACGTTGACATCGTAGAGGTCATTGGTTCGATTCCAACTGTCTCCACCAGTTCAAAAAAGCACCACATATTGTGTATTGATGTAGAATCAGGTACAGCATGTGGTGCCTCTTCTTTTTTAGGTACAAATTAGGTACAATTTTCAGTACTTGATTTTTATATATGCTGCTTTTCCCCTTCCTTTCTCGCCAGAAATTTTTCCGGGTACCTTGTACGCCGCTTGTAGTTGTCCATCTGCACCACCGTATACGTAAACACCCCATTTTTTACCCTCCCGAGCCGTGTTCAGGTATACGACAAAGCACCGGATAGAGATTTGATTCTTTATCCG
>CAZQAI010000036.1:2742-10597 GCA_964591305.1 uncultured Clostridium sp. | reverse complement strand
CCTAAACACAGTCGCGGGGCCCCTCGCCCCACTCTACAGTGGAAAAGGGAGCGTACGATAGAGGGTGGCTGAACTGTAACGAGGCGGCCGCAAACGCTCCGCCCGGTGGGATCCCACCGGGGGCTGTACTCCTACAATACCTTGGCAAGGAATGCCTGCAGGCGGTCGCTCTCGGGATGTCCAAATATCTGCTCCGGTGTGCCTTCCTCCACGATCCGGCCGCTGTCCATGAACACCACCCTGGAGGCCACCTCCCGGGCAAAGCCCATTTCATGGGTGACACAGACCATGGTCATCCCACTTTTGGCCAGCTCCTTCATGACGTCCAGCACCTCCCCCACCATTTCGGGGTCAAGGGCGGAGGTCGGTTCATCAAACAGCATCACCTCCGGCTCCATGCACAGTGCTCTGACAATGGCCACCCGTTGTTTCTGTCCGCCGGAGAGCTGGTTGGGGTAGTCGTCAGCCCGATTCTCCAATCCCACCTTGGCAAGCAGCTTCCTCGCCCGTTCCTCTGCCTCCGCCCGGGTCTGCTTATGCAGCTTCATGGGAGCGATGGTCATGTTCCGCAGAACGGTCATGTGGGGAAAGAGATTGAAATGCTGGAACACCATGCCCATCTTGCGGCGGTGCAGGTTGATGTTGACGTTCTTTCCTGTGATATCCACGCCATCCACAGTGATCTGCCCCTCGGTGGGTACCTCCAGCAGGTTGAGGGATCGCAGAAATGTGGATTTTCCGCTTCCCGAGGGGCCGATGATGACCACCACCTCGCCCTGCCGGATGTCCACGGTCACCCCGTCCAGGGCCCGGATGGCCCCCTCGTTATAATACTTTTTCAGATCCTTGACCCGGATCAGCACCGGGGCTTGGGATTCCCTTGTGTCCCGGTCATTCGATTCCTTCAAGTCCGTCATATTGTATGTGGGCTCCTTTCCCTTTGTGTGTATATGCTCCTTTCCCCGGCGGACACTCAACGCTCCGACCGACGCAGTTTCTTTTCCAGAAGACCCACCAGTCGGGTCAGGATCAGCACCAGCACAAGGTATATCAGGGCGACGGCGATCAGGGGCATGAAGTTGCTGTATGTAATGGAACGGATCTTGAGTCCGCCCTGCGTCAGATCGGCCACGCCGATGTAAAACGCCACCGAGGTCTCCTTGAGAAGCGCAATGAACTCATTGCACAGCGAGGGCAGCACCGCCTTGAAGGTTTGCGGCAGGATGATGTGATACATGGTGGCCACATAGCCAAAGCCAAGCGAACGGCCCGCCTCCATCTGCCCGGCATCCAGGGACATGATGCCGCCCCGGATAATCTCGGATACATACGCCCCCGAGTTGAGCCCGAAGCACAGCACGGCCGCCGGAAATTTCTCAATGCCAATGGGCAGGAGAAGCACAAAGTAGATGATCATCAGCTGGATCATGACCGGCGTGCCCCGGATGATGGTCACATACAGCGACCCCAGCCAGTTGAGAAAACCCAGCTTTCCCTCCTTGTCATGTGTCGTGCGGATAACGGCTGTGACAAAGCCCAGCACCACGCCGAGCAGCAGGGACAGTCCGGTGATGCACAGTGTGGTGCCCAGTCCCCGAACCAGGTACATCCAACGGCTTTCCTGAATGAAGTTGCGATAAAAATCCTTGGCAAAGCTGTTCCAGGCCTTGACCAGGGGCGTGGCGGTGTCCGGCTTATCCGAGGTGTAGTGATTGAGTCCGAAGCAGTCGGCTATCCCCCGGCGCAGGGAATTGTTGTTGCGGATGGACACCGCCTCCCCCTGCCAGAGCACGCTGTCGGTGGCGTTCACATCATCCCGCACATCAAGCAGGCCGCCAAAGAGGGTATTGACCGTCTCGTCATCCAGCCACAGCACCGGGTCTGCCTCCCCCACATCATACAGTGCCAGGTCGATCTCTCCGGTCACAGGAGAGGCTGTCTCCACAAGTTTCGTGATCTCCTGCCCCATTTTGGCCATAATGTGGGTGGCGCTGACCATGACGCCGGCCTCGGTTCTGTCCAGGTAGTAGCCATACACCTGGGTAAATATATCCTCCCTTTGCGCCTGATAGGCGGTGAGAATATCCACTGTCTCATAGGTACAGTGCAGAATGATGTCCTTCTCCGCTCCGTAGGTGATGTCCTGCACCGTGACCGACACCCGCTCCGACAGAGCCACAGGCGCCTGCGCGATCTTGAGCGGCAGGGCCTGTACCTCCCGCATGACCAGCGCCTCCCCCTCCTCGGCTGTCAGTGTGATACGGCTGTGTCCCGACAGGCGGTCAACGGTGATCACCACCCCCACCAGCAAAAGGCATACGGCCAGCACGATGAGATATGTCCGCAGCTTTCTTGAATTCGTGTTCTGTTTCATATCGCATGCAACCCTTTCAAAAACCAACAAACGGGTTGGAGCCCCCGCTGGGGGGCCTCAACCCAGGACTGATGTCAAATCGCTGCGCCATGATGCGCCGGCGGTCTCTCACTTGATGTACTTGGCGAGAATGCTGTCAATGGTGCCGTCTGTCACCAGCGCCATGATGGCATTGTCCAGCTTTTCCTTGAGCTCGGTATTGCCCTTCTTGACGCAGATGGCATAATCCTCATCGGCATAAGAGGTCTCCAGAATCTTCAGGCCCTCGTTGGCGGCCACCAGAGCCTTGGCCGGCTCGTTGTCAATAATGACGCAGTCCACAGAGCCGCCCAACAGAGCCAGCACGGCGTTGTTGCCGTTGCTGTACTGGATCACACGGTCGGCACCGAAGTCATCGGTGGAGTAGATGTCGCCGGTCGTGCCCAGCTGGACGCCTACCTTCCAGGCAGCGCCCTCGGCATACAGATCGTCGGCTGAGGCGATGGCGGAATTTTCCTTGACGATAATGGCCTGCACGCCCTTGGCGTAGCTGATGGTGAAATCCACCTGGGGAATACGATCCTCAGTCACCGTCATGCCGGCCATGCCAAAGTCCACCGACCCGGCGTTGACAGCGGTGATGATGGAGTCAAACTCCATATCCACGATCTCCAGCTCCATGCCCAGCTTGTCGGCAATGGCGGCGGCGATCTCGGCGTCAATGCCGACGATCTGATCGCCCTCGTAATACTCATAGGGCTTGAAGTATGCGTTGGTGGCCATCTTGATCACCTGCTTTTCGGCAGAGGTGTCTTGCTCTTTGGCGGTTTCCGCATCGGTTCCGTTTGCGGCAACAGTGTCGGATTCCTGATACGTTACGCCTCCGTCCCAGCAGGAAGGCAGGAAAGCCACGCAGGTCAACGCCATGACAAGGCAAAGAACAATAGCGAACATTTTTTTCATGATGATATCCATCCTTTTGTATATTTTCTGTATCTTTACGCATCCAGTACTATATCACGATATGGCTGGATTTGCAATAGGCAATATTCACAAAAACCGTTCTTCATACGGATTTGTTTCCGGCGCATCCGTCCGGCTGTGCGCATTCTGCATGAATATGCATGCAAGAAGCATATCAAAGGCACGCATGGTCTCCGACATGCCGCCGTTTTCGCGGTGTCTCCGGTCGCGGATACGGTTCAGACCCCTTTGCTCCGCCCGAACAGGCGGGGATTGACCGAGGAAAAATGCAGGATATGAGAGGCGCAGGTGGCTCCCTCCGAGAAGGTCAGGTTGAATTTGGCGTCGGCGTTGACACGGGTCAGGCGGAGCACCACCCGGTTGACGCCCTGATGCAGTCTGACATGCTGAATATGCACGTTCTCTGCATCCCAGGTGTCACACTGATCCCGCCGGGCCAGCAGGCGGTCGTTGATCCACAGGGCCACCGGGGCGCTGTGTCCCAGCTGAACGCAGACCTCCTCATCCGCCGGGGAGATCAGCTCCCGAACCAGGTAGACCACCGACGGGCCGCGGAAGCCGCATATGTCGTCCATGGTGAAGCTGTCCTGCCGCTGGGAGAACAGGGTCTCCTCATAGGCCGTCACCGCTTCGGGATCAAGAGGGGTATCCAGCTCCTCCAGGCTCAGGTACGGTGTGCAGGTGTCCACGGCGCAGTTGAGGTGGAAGCGGCGTACAATATCGTTGGCGTCCCCGTCGTAGCCCGGATCCTGCATCAGGTGCCAGTAGTTGGGCACCCGCATCAGCTTCTCGGTGGTGCAAACGGGGTCGGTGCGCCAGATGGGGCCGACGGCCTTCCAGGGGGTGGCTCCGGCCAGGCCGAAGGTATAGGTGCCTGTATACGCCTCCGAACCGGGCCCGCCGACGGTGTAGTCCACGGTGTACAGATTGATTTCGCAAAGCTCCGGCAGATCGTCGGGGACACAAATGGGGACGATATGGGCGTCGTCGCTCCGGGCCGGGAGCGTCAGCTCGCCTCCCTCTCCCTCGGTACAGCCCAGGCCCCGGACAGAGAAGCGCACCGTCACGGCGTCATCGGTGACATTCTCCATCACCAGTGCCACGCTCCGGGTCTCCCCCAGGGCAAGGGAGGCATCTGGGCGTTCGTCCTCCCCGTTCTCGTATATGACCGACAGGCGCACTGGGGAGGGGTCGGTCTTGAAGTCATAGGTACGCGCCGGCCCGCCCTCGATCACGCCGGGGTTGAAGGCCTTACCCAGCGCGGCCACGTCCTCGGCAAAGTCGGACACCCGGTCAGAGCGCCGCTGGGACCTGACCCCCAGCACGAACCTGATATCTCCCCAGCCGTATGCCTTCTCCAGCGATGCGGCTCCCCGGATAAGACCGATCACGGCTCCTGCGGTGGCGCAGGTGCAGTCGGTGTCAAAGCCGCAGTTGAGGGCCGCCATGCCGGTTCTGATCTCGTCCAGCCCGCCTTTGAGCAAGGCGGTGAGGGTGATACCCATATTCTGCAGCATATTGGTACAGTCGGGATGGCCGTACTTGAACAGCAGCTTTCGAAGGATCAGCTTGACATCATCGTACTGCCGGCAAAGGGACAGGGTATCCTCCACCAGCGTGCGGAAGCGGCAGTCCTCCGGCACCACCGAAAGGCCGGTGTCGATCAGGGCATACAGGTCGCAGGTGTTCTCATCCACCCCGAAGGCGGCAGACTCCAGTGCAGCCAGGAAGCGTTCAGCATACACCGACTCTCCCCAGTGGTCTATACAGCCGTCACGGGAGGCGAACTCCGCCGCCCGCGCCGGATCCAGCGGTGCCAGGCAGGCCCAGATTTCCGAACGGATGGGACAGCCCATGCCCTCGGTGTAAAAATCGTTACAGAAGGAGCCGGAGGCAGGGGGTCGGATGCCTCTTTCCCAGTTTTTCCTCATGATGGCGTACTCACCGGGGGAGTAGTCGCAGTGGGTAACGAACCGCCGGAGCAGCTGATCCGAGGTGAAGTCGGGCCCATATGTCTCGGCCACATCCAGCCACAGCACCTGCAAATCCAGGTCATCATTGGGGAGCATGGTGTTGATCATCTCCGGTGAGAAGGGCAGCTCCAGCGGCATTTTGATGCCCTCGTAGGGAGCGCCCAGGGTGCCGATGACGGTCTTCCCCAGAAAACAGCCGTATATTTTATCAAGATAGGTTTGGTAAGTCAGCTTTCGCATACTATTGGCCTCCATATATGTGTTAAGATTCAGCCGGGGACGGATGAAAGAGAGAGCGCCTGGGGGCTCCGCCCCTCACCCCGCCAGAGGAACTTCTTGAAAGAAGTTCCTCTGGACTCTTCAAGAACTATCCGGCAAATATGTCGTTACAGTTCAGCTTCCCTCTATCGTACGCTCCCTTTTCCACTGTAGAGTGGGGCGAGGGGCCCCGCGACTGCGTTTAGGTTATGTTGGGTGCCATGAACGCCGGTTTTCCGGAAAAGGGATCACGATAAATCAATACATAATACATGTATTGAAAGTTCTTGGGGGTCTGGGGGCTTCTTTCAAGAAGCCCCCAGACGTTCCCCCCGTTCCCCCTGTTCCCCGGCTGAACTGTAACAATATGTCTGATTGGCGGAGCAAGCCATCACAGCGGCAAGTCTTTTGGTCGCCCCGCTCTGGGTTTGCTTTCATTCGTACATGGACATAGCGATCTCCAGATGCCGGAGGAAAGCCTCCGGGCGATCCTCTATGAAGGTGTCGATCCGGCGGCAGGCCCTCTGCCACATGCGGAGGCCCCCGGATATGCCCCACCGCTCCATGTAGGCCTCCACCGTGGGCTTGACCGCCTCATATGCCGTGTTATAAGCCGCCTTAAGGTCAGCGGCGGCAGCCTCCGAAGCCAGAGAACGGGCACAGGCCGTAAAGTCCGCCCGGAACTCGGCATTCTTGAGGCACAGAGCAAACAGACCGCCCAGGCCGAAAGAGTCAGGGTACAGCGCGGTGGGGCCGCTGTTTTCATACAGGCTTTGGTATCCATCCAGATAGTTGCCCAGCACCCGCCAGAAGGTATCCACCTGGGCGCCTGTATCCAGATCCGGCAGCACCTCCGGGCTGGAGTAGCGTCCCATCGCCATGTCCATGTCCCGGGTCATGAAGCGCCATTTTCCGTCCGTGATGGCGACCCCCTCCACCGGCTCGCCGACATACTTCCAGATCTTTACATTATTGTGCGGCCAGTCGGTATTGCAGACATACAGTCCCAGGGCCATATACTCTGCGAAGCTCTCAAGATCAACCTTGTCGGCGATCTCCGAAAAGAGGGCATCAAACGACGCTCCCGTGGCGCTCATGCCGTCCACGGCCTTGCGGCACAGGGCCTCCCACTCTTCCAGAGCCGCCTGAGACACGGCGTCCGGGTCGGTCTCCAGGTAAAACCACACATTGCAGAAGCGGCAGCTGCCGCCGTTTGCATGCCAGTCACAGTGTCGGCTGGTATCCAGCTCGCTCTTGACCACCACCACCTGATCGTCATCCACGCCGTACAGGCGCTTGACATAGTCCTCGTTGAGATTCTCCCGCATGTCCAGAATGCCGTAATACGATCCGTTGACATACACAGCGGCGAACTGCGACAGCGAGGCATCCACATGCGGGGTCCATGTGAAGGCGAAATTGTTGACGACTCCGTCGCGCAAAAGGGTGGCGTCCTCGGGATTCACGGTCGTATGGAGCAGCGAGTCATTGCCGCCGTTGCGCAGGATGAAGCTGTCGTACTTGTCCAGCACCTTGCCCGCATCCGCGCCGGCCTTGACCAGCCGATCGGCGAACAGCGGGTAGGCAAAAGTGCCCTTTCCGGTGTAGGCGGCGTCTGCGCCGAAGTACCCGTCCTTGCGGGCGATGAGCTTAAAGGATTTCTGCTCTAGGGCCCGGGAGGAGCCGCCGAAGAGGCGCAGTCCGGCGTCCTGGGAGATGACGGTCTCCCCCGCCGGTGTGACAATCTCCACGTGGGCGGGCCTTTCTATGGTTTCGCTGTATTGAACCATCATGTCACTCAGGTCGGATTCCTCCACCGAGATCATGACGGTAAACAGCGGACTGCTCAGGCTCTCCACCCGGACATAGCTGTTGGTGATCACCTGTCCCAGTCGGTTTCCCTTCCCGTCAAAGCAGGCCGCCCGGATGACAGTCCCGGCTGCGGCTCCGCCCGAACCCAAAAGGGAAAGAGGTCGAGTATACGTCCTGGAGAGGGCGGTAGGCACCGAGCCGTCATCGGTATAGCGGATCACCACATCCGACGGGGTGCCCTCCGGGACGGTCAAAGTCAGCGTCAGGGCCTCGGTATACAGACCGCCTGCGGCCGAGAAGCCGGGCGTCAGGGAGCCGGAAACAGGCAGCTGAGGCTCTCCCACCGATTCCGTGCCGGTCAGGGCGGTATCCTGTCCGGGTTCACCCCCGTTGGTCAGCGTCTCCGGGGAGCTGCCAGTCTCCTGTCCGGGTTCACCCCCGTTGGTCAGCGTCTCCGGGGAGCTGCCAGTCTCCT
>CAZQAI010000036.1:0-2642 GCA_964591305.1 uncultured Clostridium sp. | reverse complement strand
GTCCGGGGCCGGGAGTTCGTTGGCAGGCGGCCAAGCAAGACACCGTCAGCAAAAGCGCCAGCACAAGGCACAGGCCACAGCGCGAACCACGGCGCGTGCTGCGCCGCACACCGTGGCGCAGAGATGAGTGGTTGGATTTCATGGATATGTACCGCCTTTCTCGGGATCGCAGCCCCTGTCATGATATGGCATGATTATACCACACCTTGTCCCGTTTGTCACCCGCTTTTGATAAAATTTATCATTAACTTTTTTATGAACGGCTGTGTTCGGGAGGCAAGTATCCGTTAAATGTGACAAATATATACGCTGTTTTTTGTAACTTACGCCCATTTCCAAAAGGCAAAGATTCCTGTATAATGATGCCATCCCCTGACAAGAGGGATGACATCGCCGGCGGTTCCGCTTGCTGTTCCCGCCGGCTGAAAGTAAGGAGGATTTCCTGATGGAACTTCATATTCAGACTATCTCTGCCGACACACAGCGCATCCGGATCGTACTGAGCAGTCCCCTGCCGGCCGGCGCTGTGCTGACCGCTTTCCTGCCGCTGTACGGTACTGGAGAAGCGGAGGCCCCCGTGATGCGCCGGGAGCCTGTTCCCGCCGGGGCAGGTCACATCGATGTAGCCCGCTTCACGGAGGGACATGACCTGCTGATCTGCCGCTTCGGGCTGACTGTGGACGGAGAGGCGGTACCCGGCAAACGGTATGTGGAGCAGATCACCGACGCCTGCCGTACCTACCCCTACCCTCAGGTGGACACCAAAAAGGGTTTGCAGATTTCGGATGCGGCGGATGCCAAAATTCTCGGGGTGCGTCACTCAGCCATCAATGTCAATGAGGGCGATTTTCTGCTCCCCGCCCCGGTGGAGGGCAACACCATTGAGTACACCCTGGACGGTCGGGTGTTCTACTTCAACAAAAAGATTGTGGAAGAGAACGACAAGCGGCTGAAGGATTTGTCCGACATCGGGGTCGTCATCACCCTGATCCTGCTCAACAGCCGTCATTGGACGACCCAGGTGCCGGACGACTTCTGGGCCGTCATCCGGCATCCGGACTACTCCGATTCCCCCGATGCTCTGATCTCCCAGTTCAATCTGCAGACCGAGGAGGGATTGGCCCTGTACCGGGCCTTTGTCAGCTTCCTGGCTGACCGGTACACCCGGGAGGATGGATTGTACGGCCACATATACGGCATGATCGTCGGCAACGAGGTCAACTCCGGCTTTGTCTGGTGCAACGCTGGGGAGAAGGATGTGGAGGCATACACCACCGAATACACCCGGGTGGTTCGCTTGACCTGGCAGACCGCCGCCGCTGTGTATCGCAACATACGCATCTACCTGTCCTTCGACCACTTCTGGCGTGACGCCAACTTCGGCAACAACCAGCCCATGCGGTACTACGGAACCAAGCCTGTGCTGGAAATTCTCAACCGGCTCTGCCTTGCCGAGGGACAGGTGCCCTGGCACATCGCCTTCCACCCCTACCCGGAGGATCTGAACTACCCCGACTTCTGGAACGACGTCTCGGCCACGCACGATGACAATCCCTCCATCATCACCTTCAAGAATCTGGAGGTGCTGGCCCGGTTCACCTATGAGCCCGCCTTCCTGTGTGACGGCCGGCGCCGTCGGATCATCCTGTCGGAGCAGGGCTTCAACTCCCACTGGACGGTCGAGAGCGAGGTGCTCCAGGCCGCCGCCTACGGACACGCCTACCGCAAGATCATGTCCATTCCCGAGATCGACAGCTTTATTCTTCATGCCCACCGGGATAACCAGGGGGAGTTCGGCCTGAACCTGGGACTCTGGCGGCGCAAGAAGGACAGCAACGAGCTGGACGCCCCTAAGCCTATCTATTATGTTTTTAAAGCCATTGACCAAAAGGACGAGAAGGGTGTGTACCACTGGGAAAGATACTGAGGAACGGGCAAACGAAAGAACACAGGGCTGTCACACTAAGGTGAGCCAGCCAGACCCTTCAAGAAGTTACAGTTCAGCCAGGGAGCGGAGGAGCCCCCAGACCCCCAAAGAACTTTCAATACATTTTTGAAGGGAGCGTACTATAGAGGGTGGCTGAACTATACCCTCTGCCAGAGATTCCTTCGATAAAAAATTCAAAAATCCCTTTACTTTTTAGCCAAAATGTGATATTATATAGAGGTTAAAAGATTAACAGGAGGTTATACCACCAATGGCTATTGTTTCCCGTAAAAAGGTGTCCATGGACGGTAACCAGGCCGCCGCCACCGTGAGCTACGCGTTCACAGAAGTGGCCGGCATTTACCCGATTACCCCCTCCAGCCCGATGGCTGACTATGTAGACCAGTGGTCTGCACAGGGACTCAAAAACATCTTCGGCACCACCGTGAAGGTGATGGAGATGGAATCCGAGGCCGGCGCAGCCGGAACCGTACACGGTTCTCTGGGCGCAGGCGCTCTGACCACCACCTACACCGCATCTCAGGGTCTTTTGCTGATGATCCCCAACATGTACAAGATCGCGGGCGAGCTGCTCCCCGCCGTCTTCCATGTGTCGGCCCGGAATATCGCAACCCACGCTCTGAATATTTTCGGCGAGCACTCTGACGTGTACGCCTGCCGCCAGACCGGCTTTGCCATGCTGGCCGAGTCCAAC
>CAZQAI010000035.1:0-10845 GCA_964591305.1 uncultured Clostridium sp. | reverse complement strand
CCACCAGAATCAGCTCAAAATCGGTAAAGGTCTGAGCCAGAATGCTGTCCACACAGAGACGCAGGTAGGATTCAGCCTTGTATATCGGTACAATGACACTAATTTGCGGCATCTTGTCTGCCTCCTAATTTGCGCAATTTTCTGAGGGATCTCCTTCCATAACGAAGGATTTTCATGGTGCGGGGATACAGGATATACCAAACGTTTACCCGCTCATGATAGGGAAAAGGCACAGCTTGTCTGACAAAACGGTAAACGGTGCGCAGCTGTCTTTGAATCGATTTCGTCATTTTCCTGTATTCGGGTATTTCCAAACATTTATGGTAAAAAATATTGGCATGATACACATAACTGAAAAATACGGCTTTCATCAAGCTGAAGTATCCGGCTTGCCTGTATGATGTAATTATCTCCTTGTGTGCCCAGAGATGGTCAAGCCGCTTAGGTGAAAAAGCGCTTTTCGTAGTTCCGTTTGAATTTACACGGTAAAAATACAGATCGCAATTTATATTTACCACATTTTTCTGGGACAGAAACCATTTGCAAACAGCAGGGCCGTCTTCATACACACGCCCTTCTGCCAAGGGGGCATTTAAATATATATCTTTATGAATCAACTTCCCACATACTATCCAGAATCGGTAGTCTCCCCTTTGGTGTAAATCAAAGAGCCACTCCTCGCTGACGCGGATGCTGCTATAGTTCGCTTCGGCTTCCTTCCAAAAAGAATCCGGGATTTCTTGTGCTTCCATGGTTCCGCACATGCTCATTTGCACATGATACTCTTTTACAGCGCGGAACAAAACTTCTACAAGCTGCGGATGGATCGCATCATCGCTGTCTACAAAACACAGCCACTCACCTCTCGCCTGTGTCACCGCGCGATTCCTGGCCGCAGACTGTCCCCGGTTCTGTTGATGTATGACCCGTACCCGCTCATCCGTCTCCGCGTACTCATCGCATATGGCCGGACAGTTGTCCGGGCTGCCGTCGTCCACCAGAATCAACTCAAAATCGGTAAAGGTCTGAGCCAGAATGCTGTCCACACAGCAGCGGAGATAGGGTTCAGCACGGTAGACAGGAACGATAACAGATACGTCAGGCATATTATATCTCCTGGTATAATGAAATCATCCCCCAACCGAAGATTCCATTACACAATCCTTTCAAAAAAGTAATGCTTGTGTCATAATAGAAAAGCTTTTACCGCGCCGGAGGATAGGGCAACGCTGGGGAGCGGCCTGAGCGCCGGTGCGGGTTTGGCGAAGGGGGATAAGTCCCCGCACGGAATCGGGATCGCCCTTTGGAAAACCAAGGCGATAAACCCATTCCGGACTTTTTGAAAAGCCCTGTAGTCCATTTCATTTGTTTTCCTACAAATTTTTCTTGCCTTTTTTTATTTTCCTATTGACTTTTTATAGTTGGCTTCACGATCTTCAGAATGTCCTGTTCAAGTTCATGGAAATAGGGGAGCAGATGGGTGTTGTCATAATGATGCTCATTTTGGGGAATCTGATGGTATAGATCCGCAATCTGACAGGCGTTGTCCGCGAAGCGAATGTAATCCAGGTGGCGGATCCATTCGTAGCAACCTCTTACCTTGGGGCTTTTGCTGTCGATTACGATACAGGGTGTGGCGGTAATAGCACAAAAGATCATACCATGCAGGCGGTCGGTAATCACCAGCTGGGCGCTTTTGAATTCGTCCATTTTCTTTCGAAGCTGCTGTTCTCTTTGTTCTAATGGGAAAGCATGATCGGCCATCATATCGGTGTTGCGAACCTGATCTCCGAAAAGCGCAGCTGCCTGTTGGCGAACGGTGGCTTCCTCGTCCTCGGAGCGGGTCTTTTCGCAGTCACTGCGCAGGCACAAAAGGCAGCCGCGTCGTATGGATGTGTCCGTATATTCATTCAAAGACAGAACCATATCGGGAATCAGCTTGACATGTCGGTATAGCTCAGACATCGCCTTATAGGAGGTTCTTTCTCTTGCGTAGAGGTGTAAAGAGCGGTGCTTTCCATATATTTCGACCGAACGTTGCTTTTCTTGCTCACCCCAGGGAGAGGCCTCATAATAGAGTGTATTGGGAAAGAACAGAATAGGCGAATCGGGGTTTTGTTCTATAATGGTTCTGTGAAGCTGCTCTGTGAGAATCCATAAAGTGCCAAGATTTCCCCCTCCGTTTACAAAAATCGGCCTTCCGTTCATGATGCCCAGGCGTTTATAGCGTTGCAGTATGTACGCCACATCCTCTGTGATCTCAATGTAGTCTACCCTGATCCTACGCAGCATATCAACCTCGGCTTTTGCAATGGCGTGATCCCCGAGATTCTTGTGATGGGGCGTCAAGACCAGAAATACAGCATTGGGCCGTTTTCGCCTCTGCCGAATAATGGGCCGTACGATCGTTTGATATTCATGCAGCCTCCCGTGAAGCCGGCGTAAGGGGGATAATACATTCATAACTCTTGTATCGCGGAATCTATTATGACAGAAAGAAGACAGTTGAGAGAGCTTTCGCCGTATCCGACATGAAAGCGGTACTGTAAGCGTTTCAGGATGCTCAAAATCTGCTTTCAGCACCCATTTGAATTGCTTCCAGTACGGTTTTGCGAGAAGCATTTGCTTATTCTGGCATGCTCTGTTGTGAATATGCGTCCAGTGCCTGCGCAAGACATCACGAGGAACGCCGCCGGCCACTATTTTTGATTGCATAGCCGGAAGAGTATTCTCCGCTTCTTGGAATCCGTAATGGACAGGATTCTCTCCCTCCGCCAGGAAACCGGCCATTGTGCGGTAGCACTTTTCACAACGGCAACAATTGCTTCCCGTTTGCGATTCCCAGCATACATGCAGACGAATGTCATTCTGTGTTTGGTGGCAGAATTCCACAATATTGTGTACTTTATCCTGTCTGCTGCATTCAAATCCGTCATGCACAACTTTACAATGCACGAATCGAACCTGATTGTCCGTCAATGGGTTGGATGCACAACGAACCGAGCCATCAGCAGGGCAGTTCGAGGAGGCGATATACATGGTAGATAGCCCGTGCAAGAACGCATAGGGAGCGACATGCCCCAACAAACCTATCCCGTGTTTTACGCCATGCCACCAGTTGTCCCTGAGTTGTACTTGAAATTGCCGATTTAAAACATCTTCCCTGTCGAATTCACGAAAGGTGCTGCGGATGACGATATCCGGAAGATGAAATTGCTTGGATGCTTCTTCAATTGCCTGATGAACAAGTGCCCATCCGTCGACATTTTCGTAGTTGATATCAGACCCCCAAATGGAAATCAGGTCCGGCTGTTCGTCCAAATGACGGATAAGCGTATGGACTGAATCCAATCCGCCGGAATAAAACGCGGCGCACCGCGTGGTTTTCTCCCTATTGCATTGGATGATTTTATCGACCTGGAGCTTTCCGAGGAAAGTGCTTTCCGGAAACATGGTTTCGTAGCCCTTTTTCAATTCGGGAATGCACTCGTAGAACATTTGATCCAATTCCGGTAGCACAAGCTCAGAATCGGTGAGCCATACAATTGGAAGCACATTGCAAACAAAGGGGATGACGGCTACAGCATCCGGGACTGCCTCGATCACTTCGGGATATTCAATCCGGAATGGCTTGCCTGAAAAATACACAACCACATCATCTGACGCGGAAAAGTCGTACAGTATGGTGCATCCATCTTTACAGACATGATTCAATTGAATTTTCTTCATTAATATAATCGTTCCTTTCGACCGACGCGAAAGCTGCGTACTGTGTCCGACGCAGCTGGCTTTTATGTCAGCCTACTATCTTCAGATTCGGAAAATGGACCGAACCCCAGTAACGGTGATCCCAATTCAGCAACTGCTTATCTTCCCGGGGGTTGAAGATTTCAATGGAGCATGCCCTGGTTACATGATCCAAAATCACGCTGTTGCCAGTATGGTCACTTTGGAATAACGCCATACTGAAAAAGTATTTACCTTCGGCAAGCATGCTTGTATCAAATTCAAAAATGCTATCCTGTTCCTGACCCGGTTTGAAGCTGCCAAGGGAGGCGGATTGTGTCAAACCGATTGCCGTGTCATCATGGGCCCTGATAATGATGCGGAATTTTACTTCATCCAGGCTTTCCTTCGCTGTCCAGTGTATTGCCATTTTCAGAGGCTCTCCTCTGGCCACAATACAATCTGTTCGATCAAGAAACTGGGCACTTTGCATCCATGCTGTATTGGTTGAATTCTCAGGACGTTTATACTCTGTTAAATCTGTCCGCACTCTTTCTTCCTCATTCGCATGATTCAGATATAAGGCGATCCCTTCCTCGACATCTCCGGAAAAGATGATTTTCCCCTGATTCATGACGACACATCTGGTACAGAGTTGACGGATCGTATTCATATTATGGCTCACATAGAGGACTGTTTTCCCCTCAACGCGGGCAGCCTCGCTCATTTTGTTAAGGCACTTTTTCTGAAACGCCATATCTCCGACGGCCAGCACCTCATCCATGATCATGATCTCGCTGTCCAGGTGGGCGGCTACCGAGAAGGCGAGCTTGACATACATGCCGCTGGAGTAACGCTTTACCGGCGTGTCGATAAAGTCCCGCACCTCGGAAAACTCAATGATCTGTTCCATTTTGGAGTCGATCTCCGCCTTGGTCATACCCAGGATGGCGCCGTTCATGTAAATGTTTTCCCGGCCGGTCAACTCACCGTTGAAGCCGGTTCCGACCTCCAGCATGGAGGTGATACGTCCGTAGATGTCGATCTCTCCCTCGGTCGGGGCTGTGACCCGGCTGAGAAGCTTGAGAAGCGTGCTCTTTCCGGCGCCGTTGCCGCCGATGATACCCAGAGCCTCCCCCTTGTACACCGTCAGGTCGATGCCGCTCAGCGCCATGAAGGTTGTTCCTTTCAACCGCTGATCCGTCCCGATTTTGGTGTTGGGATCCTCCTTGCCCCGAACCCTTGCCCACCAGCTTTGCAGGTCTGCTGTCAGCGTGCCGCCGCCGATCTGCCCCAGCCTGTACATCTTTTTCACGCCGGAGATGCGTATGGCGACATCCTGTTGGTCGGGAGACTGCCTGTCTTGCGTATCCTGTTTGCGATAAGCCGGTGTACTCATGTTCTGATCATTCCTTTCGATTGACACGGAAGCTGTGTGCCGGTTCTGACGCGGCCGGATGGCAGCTGGCCGACGACTGCCAGGGCACAAAACCTTCTGCCTGAAAAAAGACGCTTTTCAGACCTGCCTCTCCCCTGAACCGTCTTCCTCCGACACGCGTGTCAGACTGCGTATCGATGGCTGAGGCAGACATAAATGTCCCCAATTTTTTATATTCCATACGATCTTTTGTTTGGCATTCAACGTCGACTTGGTAAAGTGAAGACCGTTTGCAAATCCAATGTCCACAGAATGCCCGCTTTGATCTCTCCAGAAGAAAGTGTATCGCATTTTATAAGAGGCATCCATGAACGGAGATACGTCCAGCTCGAAGGTGGCCTGAGCAAATTCATGCTTCTTGCCGCTGTAGAAATCGAAAATCTGGTATGTGGCCAGAGGCAGACCATCTGAATTCAGCATTTCGATTCTCAAGGAGACATTGGACACGTCACTCAGATTTTCCCATTTCATTTGTAAAAGCATAGGTTCCGCTGTGTCGAATCGAGTGGAGGTCTTTCCCTTGAATTCTACAGCATGCAGCTTTAGCTTTGGGTCGGTCAGCCATGCTGGGGGTTCCTGCTTTGACAGATCCAGGGATATCTTGTCGCAACTTTCGTTATCCATATAGATATCGATGGCTGTTTCCACATCTCCTATATAGATGATCTTCCCCTGATTCATGACGACACATCTAGTACAGAGTTGACGGATCGTATTCATATTATGGCTCACATAGAGGACTGTTTTCCCCTCAACGCGGGCAGCCTCGCTCATTTTGTTAAGGCACTTTTTCTGAAACGCCATATCTCCGACGGCCAGCACCTCATCCATGATCATGATCTCGCTGTCCAGGTGGGCGGCTACCGAGAAGGCGAGCTTGACATACATGCCGCTGGAGTAACGCTTTACCGGCGTGTCGATAAAGTCCCGCACCTCGGAAAACTCAATGATCTGTTCCATTTTGGAGTCGATCTCCGCCTTGGTCATACCCAGGATGGCGCCGTTCATGTAAATGTTTTCCCGGCCGGTCAACTCACCGTTGAAGCCGGTTCCGACCTCCAGCATGGAGGTGATACGTCCGTAGATGTCGATCTCTCCCTCGGTCGGGGCTGTGACCCGGCTGAGAAGCTTGAGAAGCGTGCTCTTTCCGGCGCCGTTGCCGCCGATGATACCCAGAGCCTCCCCCTTGTACACCGTCAGGTCGATGCCGCTCAGCGCCATGAAGGTTGTTCCTTTCAACCGCTGATCCGTCCCGATTTTGGTGTTGGGATCCTCCTTGCCCCGAACCCTTGCCCACCAGCTTTGCAGGTCTGCTGTCAGCGTGCCGCCGCCGATCTGCCCCAGCCTGTACATCTTTTTCACGCCGGAGATGCGTATGGCGACATCGCGATGTTCTTCGTTTTGGCGATTGCAAGTCTCTGACATGCTGTTCATGCTCACATTCCCTCAGACTGTATCCATAAAGGTCTTTTCCACTCTGTTGAAGACCATCACGCCAAACACTGTGATCAGTAAGGTGATGGCCCAGCTCAGCGCCAAATACCCCGGCATAATGGTTCCGTGTCCCAGCAACGCATATCGCAGTACCTCCACCGGCGCCGTGACAGGGTTAATCATCAGAACAGTTTTCATCCAGCCGGCGTCAAGCTGAGACATAGGATACACAATCGGGGTTGCATACATCCAGAGCTGAACGCCGAATGTGACGAGAATGGACAGGTCACGGTATTTGGTGGTCAGGCTGGAAATGATGACACCCAGGCCCATGCCGAGCAGCCCGAGGTGAAGCAGCACAAGGGGAATCGCCAGCCAGGCCAGCCAGTTTGGATGAACCGCACCGGTGATGACGTAGTATAGCAGGAATATCAGCACCAGCACCGTCTGCACACCGAACTGGATGACAGAGGACATGACATTGGAGATCGGCACGGCAAGGCGGGGGAAATAGACCTTGCCAAACACGCCGGCATTGGCCGTAAAGGTATGCGCGTTCTTATTCAGGCAAGAGGAAAAAAAGCCCCATATGGCGGAGCCGCACAGGTAAAACAGGATCTGCGGCACGCCGTCGGTTCCGATACCGGCAATGCCTCCGAAGACGAAGGCATACATCAGACTGCTGATCAGCGGATTCAAAAAGATCCACACCGGGCCGAGGATGGTCTGCTTGTATGTAACCACAAAGGAACGCTTTGTGAAGAGAAAAATCAGGTCACGGTACCGCCAGACCTCGCGGAGATTCAGATCAAACCACCGTTTACGAGAGGTGATATGGATGTGATGGGAGGGCGAGGTAATGTCTTGTTTGCTCATAAATTTTATGGCTCCTGCACTTTTCGTTAACAAAAAATATCCGGTTCTCTGGTCACAGCGGTGACGGTATTCGTCCACAGATCGCCATACAGAACCCCGGCTGAAAATCACCATGTACATACAATATTATATCATGAGGCATAAGAAAAGTCAACACCTTTTCTATGTGGAACAGCACGAATTTATGGAAAACAAAAGATTTTTTTTGCCGGAAATAACAGGGGCTGTTGCCTTGCGCAACAGCCCCTCAAAACGGACGGTCTCTCACCCCACTTCACGGTGGGAAAGGGGGCATGCGGTATAGAGACAGCTGAACGGTAGCCGATTCTGCCCTTGGTACCTCAGCGAGGCAGCAGGGATGTGTTGACAAAGCAGTATCTGTCGGTATAGTAGCCGCCGTGATAGCCGTTCCAGATGCAGGGCTCCTTATAGAAGTGGGGCGGTGCTACGGAATACAGCTCTCCGGCCACATGGTGATGCGGTCCCAGAAGGTTGCGGAGATTATTAACCAGAGTCAGTTCCAGCGTGTTTGCCCCCGCATGCAGGTAGGGGGTCAGATCGACCTCAAAGGGGGCCCATAGGATGCGGGATACCTCCTGCCCGTTGACCCTGACCCGGATGGCATTCAGGCCCTCCTTGCAAAAACGCAGGCACCGGGCGGTATCACCCTCCTGAAGCTCGATCTCCCGGCGGACAGTCAGCTCACCCGAGAAGAACAGGTAGCCCTGCCGCTCTATGTGAGTCAGCATGATCTGGGAATGCGGCTTTTCCATGACAAAATGCCCGTCAAAGAAGCATGCCTTGTGGGGGATGTCCTCAAAGATACCCTCCGCCCGGACACCGAAGTTGCCCACCAGGTACATGGCTTCGATCTCCATATCGTATGTCAGCTTGTTCTTTTCGCTCTCAAAGACCTTGCTCTTTTCGATGTTCTCATACACCCTGTCGGACTGCGTGAAGAGCACATGCGTCTCGATGGTGTTCTCGCCCGGGGTCATCAGGCCGGAGATGTTCAGCATACGGAAGGAGTGATCCCGGAAATAGCCGCAGTCGGTCTTGTCCACCGCTCTGCCGTTGACCGTGATGTCAAAGATGTCCGGCGTCTCGCAGGCAAGGTACAGCACATCCGGCACATAATCGGCATGCACCGTGAAGCGGCAGCGGATATCCACCGGCCGCTTGAGCTCCAAGGCACGCGAGGCCACATCCAGAATGTATCCGTTTTCCTCCTCCAGGTGCCCGTCAAACCAGTAGGTGCACATGTCCAGCGTCAGGGCATTATCGGTAGCGTGTTCCACCTGCCACATGCCGCCCAAATCAAGCGCATCGGGAGATGCGGGAGGCAGGGAGGGCTTTTGCGCATGAGGGGTGCCGTCGTCCATGATCACCAGACTGCCCCAGGCCGGGAAGATGTATTCGCCGAAAAAGGGCTCGGTTTCGCCGGTGGCGATGTTGAGGGCCTTGCCACCGCAGGTCATGTGGGCCGGCTGCTCCTTGTCGGTGGAGTTGACAAAGTAATGCATGGTGAAGGGGGTATCACCGCCAAAGGTACGCAGGGTGTAGGTGATGGCGGGATTGTCTATGATGGGATTGGCCTCCAGTTCATCGGCGGTGACGATCTGACCGCCGCCGGCCCGGAATTCGGAAAGCAGGCGTTCGGTGTTGTCAAAGAAGGCAATGTGAGGCGGAATAATGACCTTCTTGTAACGCATTTGACCGATGACCAGGGTATCTCCCTCCACATGTCCATGGCGTTCCATCAGGATCTCGTCGCCCAGGTGGAAGGGGATGTGCTTTTGCTCCAGCTTGTCCAGAATATCCAGAAGAGCCGTATTGTACTCGCTCATGTGTTGGTTTTTTGCGTTATCGAAACAGATCCAAGCCGAGGTCTGGGTGTGCATGACCAGCGTGTCTACCTGCACCTGGCCCTCGGCCAGCAGCATGCCGACCCGGGACATGGCGTCATTGAAGACCTTGTAGTCTGCCCACCAGGGCTGCTGGCAGTACATAGCGGGCGGATAGTCCCGCTTGCGGATGCCCCGAAGGGAGTAGCCCTCCAGGTGCTGGCACATGAGATTGACGCCCCGCACCATCATCCACTCGTAGTTCCTCTTGAGCTCCTCATGGCCTACATTGTGACCGCAGAGGGCGAAGGTCTCGGACAGAATCTGTTTCTTTCCGGTTTGTGCGGCGGCAGAGGCCAACTGATGTTGGGTCAGACAGCGGCCGATGTCCCGTCCCAGCCAGTCCATTCCGGGGATATCAAAGTATTCATAATGCGGCATACAGGCCCCGTTGGAGGTCAGCTGGGCGTGGAAGGATTCCTCCAGCACCAGGTGCCCGGTGAATTTCAGGTCGTGGGCGGCGCACCAGTCATGAATCTGCTTCATGAAGTTCCTAGAAAACAGCTCGGTGACCAGCTTCCAGAAGCGCATACGGGTTCTCTGCCAGTCGCCCCGTTCCTCGAACAGCTCGATGAGGCGGTCATAAATAGGCTCCCCGTATGCCTTTTCGTATTCGGCAGGTAGGACAAAGCTCCAGGGTATGCCGTTGCGGGAGATCTGAGGCTCGTCGGTGAAGAAGCCGTCAAAGGCAGAGCCGTAGCGGGCATAGTAGGGCTCATATATCTCATGAATGAAGTCGGCGATGACCTCCCCGTCCAGGGTGTCCACATAGAAGGGGTTGACCTCATAATAGAAGCAGTAGTGCTCAAAGCAGCAAATGACCTCGGGGCCCCGGGGGTCTTCAAGGTCAGGCGTGAATCTGCGCACCCGCAGGTACTTTTGCTGGTACTTGACTCCCTTGCCGTTGACCTTGCCGCCGCCGAAGCCGGAGGGCCAGCCGTTCTCATCGTAGGCCCAGGCATGCATTCCCCGGCGGTTGGCTTCGCTTACGCATGCATCTACATTGTCAAACCATTCCTTACCCATGTATTCGGTCTGAAGGCCGCCGCGGGCATGCATAAAGAAGCCTCCAATGCCCACATCGTCCATCAGTCCAATCTGTCGGACCGACTCCGGCACATGGAGCTTCTCATTCCACGACCAGAAGGGAATCGGACGGTACTCCCGGCCCACTTGCTTGAAATCCATATGTATGTGTCTCCTCTCATTTCAAAAAGGCTGCGGATCCCCGGAAAGCCCGTGGGATCTGCCCGATGGACGGCAGGGTGCCCTGTCGGCCATCGGGGTCATTATAACATGCTTTGGCGTGCCCGTCAACAGATTTTCTGTCAATTGTCCTGCCTTTTGCGTTCATTCGGTTACAGTTCAGCCACCCTCTATAGTACGCTCCCTTTTCCATTGTAAAGTGGGGTGAGGGGCCCCGCGACTGCGTTTAGGTTATGTTGGGTGCCATGAACGCCGGTTTTC